>NZ_JSYF01000161.1:0-6301 GCF_054824225.1 Pontibacter sp. HJ8 | reverse complement strand
TTGTGACGACCGACATCATCAACGAGTACTTTGGCAAGGAAGGCGTCAAGAAAGTAAGTTTACTGACAGTCATCCTTATCCTCTATGCTTTTCTGGTCATCACGGCGGTAACCGGCTTACCGGCTGCCCCTTTCTGGGTGGAACTCAACAACCGGGATGCCCAGGGGAATCCCTTCAACATTGACTACGCGTTCAACTCCATCTACCGGCAGGGGCTCGGCATCATCATTGGGTCCCTGGTGGCGTTTCTGATCGGGCAGTTTCTGGATGCGAGCGTGTTTCATTGGCTGCGCAGCTTCACCGGCAGCAAAATGATCTGGCTTCGGGCCACCGGCTCCACCCTGGTCTCGCAGCTGATCGATAGCGTGGTGGTGCTCTTTGTCGCTTTCTACCTGTTTGGCAACTGGTCGCTGGGGCTGGTTTTTTCAGTTGCTGTTATCAACTATATCTACAAGTTCATCATTGCCATTGTACTCACGCCGTTGCTATACCTGGCGCACTACCTCATTGATGGGTATCTGGGCCAGCGTGTTGCCGAAAATATGATCGAAGAAGCCGCAGTCGATAGCCAGGAATAGCCTGCGACGTAAGATTATTTGGAATCATCGTGCAGGCATAGCTATCTTTGTGGCCTTGCAAAACAAAATGGCTGCACACTTAGCACATACACAGATCTTCATCACCGGGTACGTCCTGCACGACCTGTAACAGTTCTCATTTCTGATTTTTGGGCTGTGTGGCCCTTCCCTTTTTCTGTTTTATTATTTTTTACAAAGGACTATTATGTTCAGAGGAATCCTTTTGGTATTTCTCGGAGCCTGCAGCTTCGGTATCTTATCAACATTTGTTAAACTGGCTTACAAAGAAGGCTATACCTTAGGTGATGTGACCGGCACACAGGTATTCTTTGGCTTCCTTATCCTGTGGGGCGTTGTATTGCTCCGCCAACTTTTGGGCCATCGGGCCGAAAGCACCTCCCTGACCGATAAGCTCAAACTGGTGGCAATGGGCACCAGCACCGGCCTGGTGAGCATCTTCTACTATAAATGCGTGCAGACGGTACCTGCGTCCATCGCTATCCTGCTGCTGATGCAGTTCACCTGGATGAGTTTGCTGCTGGAAGCCGTGATCAAAAGAAAACTACCCAAACCAGCACAGGTAGGTATGGTGGTGCTGGTGCTCATCGGTACGGCCATGGCCGGCCGCCTGTTCTCTGGCTCGCTGCCAAACTTCGACCTGGTGGGCGTCGGTTATGGGATATTGGCCGCTGCCTGCTATTCCGTCTTCCTGTTGGTGAGCGGTTCGGCAGGGAATAACCTGCACCCTACGACCAAATGTGCGCTCATCCTCACCGGAGCCTGTACACTGATCTTCACGATCTTTCCTCCTGTGTTCCTGGTAAATGGCGCACTCGGCAGCGGCCTCCTTAAATGGGGTCTTACACTGGCCGTATTCGGCACGGTCATACCTCCCCTGTTCTTTGCCTATGGTATACCGCGCATCGGCCTGGGCGTAAGTGCGATCCTGAGCGCTGCCGAGCTTCCGGTCGCTGTGGTGATGTCCAGTGTGGTGCTGCAGGAGGAAGTATGGCCTGTACAGTGGATGGGCGTGGCCCTGATCCTGGTAGCCATTGTGCTCTCCAACCTGGGCGCTGTTTATAAAAAGTTATCTCCTAAACAGCTGAAGACTGCCTGAAACGATTTGTTCTATTTCTACCCTAGCCTAAATGAAGCTAGGGAGGAAGGTAGAGAATAATCAAGATTTGATTTTTTTTTGTGGCTGGGTGTTTGCTTTCGGGCATGGCACCCGGTCATTTTTTTTGTACTTCTTTTGCATTCCGCAGACGCTTCCACCTTATTCTGATACAATTTTGAAATGTTGTATCAGCCGGCACAACTCCATCCGAAAGTGTGCGTATTCTTCACTTCCGGAGACGATTCCGGGCGCATCACCGGTTCGGACAGGTGGATGCAGCGCACAATAAATCACCCATTCCTTTAGTTAAATAAACAGAGTACACACAATTTCAGTCAGGTGAGAAGGTCCGCTACGTGACTTCCTGTAGCCTAGCATCTCCCCTCCGGATGAATGGATGTGTACCTGGTCGTTAAAATACAAAGCGCCTTAATTATGAAGACGATTCTTTCCTTACTCGTTCTATTTTCAATAACCCTTGGCTTACAACAGGTACAGGCACAGGAAGGCAGGAGCTATGAGGAGTGGCTCCAGTCATCTGCCAGCGGAAAAAAAACGGTTGCAGCAAAGCCAGCCAGATCGACTAAACCGGCAGCCAGACCTGCCGCAGAGGAGAAAGCAACGGCCCCTGCTGCCGCCTTGGCAGCGCCCATGGGCACTTTCAAAGGCAACCTTCCCTGCGCTGACTGCCAGGGCATCACGACAGAACTCTCGCTGAATGGTGGCTCCAACGGCACCAGCCGCACCTTTACCCTGAAGCAGACCTACCAGGGAAAGCCCGCTGACAAAGGCGTGGTCACGAGCAGCGGCAAGTGGTTTCTGGCCAAAGGCAACAAACAGGATCCGGACGCGGTGATACTGCAACTCATCCCGACAGCAGGCAACATAGACCCAATGTACTTTCTGCAGGTAAGCGAATCGGAAGTGAAGCTGCTGGACCGGCAACAGGCCGAAATAGCGAGCCGGAACAATTACTCCCTCAAGAAACAGTAAGCCCCAGGTATAGAATTGTGCCGCGTTGGGTGGGCGTGTTTTCAGCATTTTGCGTTACTTTGTAACCGAAAACAATATCCAGACTATGGCACGTTATCTTACGGGCATTCAGAGTACAGGCCGTCCACACCTGGGCAACCTGCTGGGTGCCATACTACCTGCAATCGAATTATCCAGAACCTCCGACCAGGAGGCCCTTTTCTTTATAGCTGACCTGCACTCGCTCACGACCGTGCGTGAACCGCAGGTGCTGCGCCACAACACGTATTCGGTGGCGGCTGCCTGGCTGGCTTGCGGCTTCGATACCGACAAGCACATCCTCTACCGCCAGTCTGACGTGCCCATGGTAACGGAACTGACCTGGTACCTGAACTGCTTTGCTCCGTTCCCGATGCTGGCCAATGCCCATTCGTTCAAAGACAAGTCGAGCCGCCGCGGACTGGCAGATGTGAATGCCGGTTTGTTCACTTATCCTGTGCTGATGGCGGCTGATATTCTCATGTATGATGCCAACATCGTACCCGTAGGCAAAGACCAGATCCAGCACCTGGAAATCACCCGGGACATTGCCAGTTCCTTCAACCACATCTACGGCGATACCTTTGTGCTGCCCGATGCGAAGACTGATGAAACGGTCATGACGGTGCCTGGCATCAACGGCGAAAAGATGAGCAAGTCCTATGGCAACATCATCGACATCTTTGAAGCGGACAAACCCCTGCGCAAAACCATTATGAGTATTGTGACGGACAGTACGCCCCTCGAAGATCCCAAAGACCCCGATGAGGATACCACCTTCAAACTCTACACCCTGCTGGCCAGCCCGGAGGAAATAGAGGCCATGCGCAACAACTACCTGAACGGGGGCTACGGCTATGGCCATGCCAAGCAAGCGCTCTATGAGCTGATCGTGCGCAAGTATGCCAAAGAGCGTGAATTGTTCAAGTACTACATGGACAACTTGGGTGAGATAGACAAAAAGCTACTCGAAGGGGCCGAAAAGGCAAAAGCGATTGCAGCGCCGGTCTTGCAACGCGTGCGACAGAAATTAGGGTATTAAGCATACCTAACCTATACCTGATCAAGGGAGCGGCAACTGATACCATTTCAGTTGCCGCTCCCTTTTTTGAGCCTCCTCCCAGGCAGCCGCTCTACCTGGTGGCCCGTTCCGGGATCAGGGTATTTCTAATCGCAAAACAGCGCTTACATTTTCTTGCTATACCTGCCCCTTCCTTTCAGTTCCGGGTTTTGGATTGCGCCTGCTCCGGGTTCTGTTCCCGATGGCGGGCAGTAGCTATACCTGAGCAAATGCACAACCTCTTCCCCTACCCTTCCACCTGGACTTATTCTGCTTCCAAATTTATTTTGCGCATTTTCCAAAACTTTGATAAGCCCGGAGGGTGGGATTCTCGTAAAATTGATATCCTGTTTTAAGAGCCCTAATCAATCTGCCCGCTATGAATCCCACACATCAAAACTTCAAAACAACGGAAGGTATAGAAGAACTTCAATCCGCAACGTATAGCCAGAATCCATTGCCCCGTGTCGTACTCCGCCACAACACCCAATATCTGCTGGACGGACAATGGTATTTTGAACTCGATAACCAGGACCGCGGGCTGCGTGAGGCCTGGTATCTGGGCCACCGTTACGAATACACTGCCCACTGGCCCGGCTCCGTCGAAACACACATGGCAGCGGCCAGGGGGCAGCAACAGACGCCCGCCTGGCAGGACAAGGTCATTGCCTGGTACGAGCGGGAGTTTCCACGGCCTGAGCGCAAAACATCGTCTCCTTCCATGTTTCAGATCACCTTCGGGGCATCGGGCTACGCGACACGTGTGTGGCTCAACGGGCGGCTTCTGAGAACGATCAATGGCGAAGAAGTGCATTACGGAGAGTATACTTCCTTTTCTTATGAACTGGAGGAGGAACATCTGCTGCCGGTCAATTACCTCACAGTACGTATAGAATCGTCGATGGATGCTGAGATCCCGCGCGGAAAACAGGAATCGCATGTCTACAAACGCGGCGGCATCTGGTACCAGACCTATACCGGAGCCGTGCGGAGCGTATGGCTGGAAACGGTGGAGCGAAACCGCCTGCGGTCCAGGATAGGGGTCATCAGCGTGATTGAAGATTCTCTGGTGCGGTTTAACTTTACTACCCGCATACATGACCCGGGCTTGTATACCTTGCGCCTCAGCATATACGAACGGGAAGGAGAGAAAAAAGAACCGCTCTCGGTTGCAGACTTTCCGCTGCCACTGGAAGCCGGGCAAAAGCAACAGTACGTGGTCATGGAATTGCCTGACGCGGAGATATGGTCCCCGGAAAACCCGCACCTTTACCGGCTGGTAGCCCAGTTGATAGACCCGCATGGTTATGCAGCAGAGATAGAAGCGAACTTTGGGTTGAGAAAGTTTGAGGCGCGGGGACGGCACCTCTACCTCAACAACGAGGAAATCTACATCGATGGCATCCTGTACCAGCCCGGCACGGCCACGTACGAAGAGATGAGGCGGCATATGTTTGCGATGAAGGAATTGGGCTGTAACCTGGTGCGCGTACACATAGCGGGTGTCGATCCCCGCATTTACAACCTCGCCGATGAGATCGGGCTGTTGCTGTGGGTAGAGGTCCCCAGCCCCCACAGCTCTACCCCCAAAAGCCGTGAAAACCACAAAGCGGAGCTGCTTCGGATGCTCTCTTTGATCGAGACCAATCCATCGGTCGTGATCTGGAGCCTGTACAATGAAGATTGGGGTGCCCAGGATATTGCCACCAACCCGCAAACGCGCAAATATATTATGGACGCCTTCCACTACATGAAGATCCGGTATCCGCAGTTCCTGGTGGTGGACAACGACGGGTGGCAACACATCTCGTCTGAAGGAAAACTCAAGTCTGACCTGCTCACCGTCCACTTGTACACGCCCGAACTTGACCGGTGGAAGGAGATGCTGGACCAGCTAATGCAAGGGCAGATGGAGGGTGTGGCAGCCTTTCCGCTGGTAGTGGGTGATCCTTACTTCTACCGGGGTCAAACGCCTATTATCGTCAGTGAGTGGGGTGGCTTTGGCTTTTCAGACTACGGAGGACCGGAAGGATTAGAGGAGCGGGCTGACCGGATACGCATCTTTAAACAGGAGCTTCGCAAACGTGCCATTGCCGGAGATATTTATACCCAGGCCACCAACATAGAGGATGAGCGCAACGGACTCATTGACCCCCATACAGGGGCCTTATCTGTTCCTTCCGGATTACTAAACTCCAGAGAAGAAGAAAAAAAAGTTGACAAGAAAACGAGCGATCAGACCAGCTGAAGCGCTGGCGCCTGTCCAACTTCGGCCTTAAAAATTGACTTATCCAGTAGCCTACAAACACCTGTCGCCACGATGAGCCGTGGCGACAGGTGTTTGTAGGCTGTTCATTTTCTTACTGAAATTCATTTTTGCTGATGGTAGCCTTTACGCTATTCAGTATGCCTGCCTCCTTCTTCAGTTTTAAGGAAACACCCGCCAGGGCGACATCTTGCGTGTACTTTTCTTCAAGCCGCTTAAACAAGGTCAATGCCTGGGCCACTACCTGGTCCATGTTGTAGTATTTGTAA
>NZ_JSYF01000017.1:0-8792 GCF_054824225.1 Pontibacter sp. HJ8 | reverse complement strand
GCTCTGAGGGGCAGGGGTGGTTGGAACCGGTGTAGCAAAATCCTGTTAATTCTGGGGTATAGGCCATTTTAAAATCATGTAAATTCAGATTCTGATAATTCATACCTTCCTAATACAAAACGGCCACTCCTGCTGTAGGAGTGGCCGTTTTGTTTTGGCTTATACTTATTCTTAATGCCTGCAAGTGCAATGATCCCCTGCTATGCCTTCATGGCGGGTGTCGGTGCCTTCGTGCCAGTCGAAAGCGGTGGCGTACTTGCTGTTTTCCCACCAGAATTTAGCTGGCTTGGTGTCGTAGTTGCCAACTTCAGTCATTGTAGCAGCGTCGTAGAGGCGGCCATTCACCATCGTATACTTCACATGCTCGGAGTTCTGGATGTTCTCCAGCGGGTTCTGGTCCAGCACGATCAGGTCGGCCAGTTTGCCGGCTTCGAGTGAGCCCAGGTCTTTGCCCATGCCCAGGTACTCGGCACCATTCAGGGTAGCCGCGCGCAGTGCTTCAAGGTTCGTCATGCCGCCTTGCTGCAACATCCACAGTTCCCAGTGCGCACCGAGGCCCTGCAGCTGTCCGTGTGCGCCCAGGTTCACTTTCACGCCATTATCCGTCAGGGCTTTGGCAGCTCTGGAGACAGCGAAGTAGCCGTTTTCGTACTCCTCATCCGGCACCTGCGTCACAAAGCGTGAGCGGCCATCCACTACCGAGCGGGGCGTAAACTTTAGCAAACGCTCTTTCTCCCATACCTTGGTTTTCTGGTACCAATAGTACTCGCCGTTGGGCGCACCGTAGTTCACGATCAGGGTAGGGGTGTAGCCTGTTTTAGAAGCTTTCCATACCTCCACCACGTCCTTGTAAAGCGGAGCAACCGGGATGTTGTGTTCTATACCTGAGTGGCCGTCCAGGATCATGCTCATGTTGTGGAAGAAGGTAGAACCGCCCTCCGGTACCACGGTCATGTCGAGTTCGCGGGCTGCCTGAATCACCTGTTGGCGCTGCTCACGGCGTGGCTGGTTGTAGCTCTTCACTGAGAAACCACCGGCCGCTTTGATGCGGCGCAGGTGCGAACGGGCATCGTCCAGGCTGTTGATCACGGCTTTGAAGTTGCCATCAGCTCCGTACAGGATTGTACCGGTAGAGAAGATCCGTGGACCCACCATATGGCCTGCCTTCACGGCTTCCGACTGGCTGAACACCATTTCGGTGGTAGAAGAGGGGTCGTGGGTGGTAGTGACACCGTAAGCAAGATTGGCCATATACGACCACTGCTGTTTCGGGCTCATGCCGTTACGGAACGTGCCCAGGTGCGCGTGTACATCTACTATACCTGGCATGATGGTTTTGCCGTTGGCGTCGATCACTTTGGCGTCTTTCGGTACGGCTATACCTTTACCGACTGATACGATGCGGTTTCCGTCCACTACGATCGTACCGCCTTCGATCACTTCATCGCCTTTCATGGTAATGATGCGCGCGTTGGTGAAAGCAACTTTGCCTTGCGGCATATCTGCTTTCAGCTCCAGGCCGATCTTGATACCGGTCGTGTCGATAGCCGGAAGTTTTTCCGGAGCACCTTCTACAAACTTAAAGCGGTCTTTCAGGTCATTGGAGAAATACTCATCACCCAATACCCAGTTTACTTTCTTGCTGTCACCGGACCAGTGCACGCTGGTACCGGCATCTTTGGTGAAGCGGGCCACTGGCATTGCCTTGGTCTCAGCGCTCAGATCCATACCGGCGCCGTTCGCAGAGAAGGGCGCCACGTAACCATTAAACAGCTCCACAAAAGCGATCCACTTGTTATCCGGGCTTGGGTAGAACTGGTCGGTATACTTGGAGGTATAATGCGTCTGCTCTTCTTTGCCCTGCAGGTCTACGCTTTTAAAGCTATACTTGTCGCCGCCACCGGCAGTGAAGAAGATACGGTTCGAAGATGCGTTGAACTTAGGAGAGGAACCGCCTTTCTGCACAAAAGTAGGCTTGTCGCCATTAGCCTGCATGTAGTACACGCCGCGCTCGTTACCGTGCGCATAGCCCATGTGGTTGTTGCCGCCTTCCTTGTTGTACACAATCAGCTTGCCGTTCGGAGAGAAAGAAGCATTGGTATAAAAGCCTTTCTCCGTAGTCAGTTTGGTTGGCTTTGCGTTCTTCTTGCGGATATCCACTTTCATCAGCGAACCAAAGTTGGTGTCGTCCCAGGTAGAGTACACCAGCGTTTTGCCATCCGGGGAGAAAGCAGGATAGAATTCGAAATCTTTGCTGTTGGTCACACGCTC
Organism: Pontibacter sp. HJ8; assembly: GCF_054824225.1. Lineage (NCBI taxonomy): Bacteria > Pseudomonadati > Bacteroidota > Cytophagia > Cytophagales > Hymenobacteraceae > Pontibacter > Pontibacter sp. HJ8. Next base: position 6,521 of record NZ_JSYF01000017.1, on the reverse strand, counting down.
CGGCTTGCCGTTTGGCAGTTCTTTCTTATAGATGTGCCCTGCCGCATTGAAGACCAGTAGTTTTCCGTCCGGAGAAGTCACCGCGTGGCGGATGGCCTTGGCTGCGAATTGCTTTTGTGCCACGCCTTCCTTGCTGAAGTCATGGCGTACGGCGTCCGCAATGTAGTGGGTGGCGGTTGCTTCAAAAGGGATGGTAGCTACTTTCTGCGAAGCTACTTCTACTTTGTTGATCTTGCCCCCGGCCCAGAACACGATATGCTTGTTATCGGGTGTCCAGGAGAAGTAAGGGTATACCCCGAAAATCGCCCAGGCTTCCTGCTGGTCGTGGTCGAGCTTGTCGTAGATCGGCCACTGTTCGCCGGTTTTCAGGTCGTGCACAAACAGCACGGATTTGGTGCGTACGCGGCGCACAAACGCCATGTACTTACCATCGCGGGAAATAACCGGGCGCGCCGAGCCACCGTTGCCGGTCACCACGTTCTCGATCTCACCGGTGTTACGGTCCACGCGACGGATCACGTAGATCTGGCCGTTCGGGTCTTTGTTGTATTCGAAGTTAGAGCCGCCGCTCATGTCTTCGGAGAAATACACATACTTGCCATCAGGCGATAATACCGGTTCGCCGGCATCCTGCTGATCGTTTTTCTTTTTGGTCAGCTGCACGCCCGTGCCGCCGGAGCGGTGGTACATCCACATCTCACCGGCACCCAGCGAACGGGTAGCCGTAAAGTGCTTGCGCGCTACAATATACTCGCCATCCGGCGTCCAGACAGCGTTGTTCAGCAGTCTGAAATTCTCATTGGTAATCTGCTTGGCGTCCGAGCCATCGCGCTTCATAATCCAGATGTTGTCGCCGCCTCCTGCGTCCGACGTAAAGGAAATGAGCTTGCCATCGGGGCTGAAGCGGGGCTGCACCTCGTACGGTCGGCCGCTGCGCAGCAATTTGGCTTTGCCACCAGCCATCGGCATGATGTAAATATCGCCCATCATATCGAAGACGATCTCTTTGCCATCCGGACTTACGTCCAGGCTCATCCAGGTGCCTTCGTCGGTAGTAACGGTGATTTCTTTTTGCGGACCGCGGGCTTCGTCCACTTTCCACTTCGCTTCTTTTTTGTCCTGAGCTGAAGCTGCGCCAATAGGGAGAGCGAGCGCTGCGGCCAGGAACATACTCAGATAGGTATGTTTCTTCATTACGGGGTGTTTGTAGATTAGATAAGTTTGATTCTCAAATCTAAGAATTTAAGGGGACTTATGGTAGTAGTTATCAGAATCAGGATTTTCAGGATGTGTTAGGGGAGACGTAATGATTCACAAATTACGCTGTAGGGACAGGTCGCGAACTGTCCGGGCGATAGGCTGGAATGTGGAACAGGAACGGTTGATAGAGTATTGGATTATCCTGATTTAGATAGGTTGTTTGGGAACGATTGCTGGTGCATGATTGCCTGTGCACGATTCGGACAGGTCGCGACCTGTCCCTACAGCATTAACACATGCACTCGGCCGAACCGGATGCTGTCCAATCAGGTGAAGGCATGGCTATACCTGAAGCAAGCAGGGCAACTTATGGTTGCGAGGCTTTGGATATCCGAGAAGCAACTTTGCTATACCTATTTTTCCACTATTCCACCTCAAAGGTGGCAGGTAGCTTAAAGCTCAGCGGCTTGTTGCGGCTGTGGATCTGCTCCAGGAAATTGTCCAGTTCGGCCTTGTACTCGAGGTGGTAGTCTTCGTGCAGGTTCTTGGTGATTAGCTGCGTGGTGCGCAGCAGCAGTCGGGCTGTGGCCGTATAAAAGCTTTTGTAGTAGCTGTCGAACTGGCCCGTGAAGTTGTCGAAAATGAGGCGCAGCAGGTATAGGTGCAGGTCTGCTTCCAGGCGTACGTCTTTGGTAATGCGCTTGAAACGGGCTATTTCTTTCACAGCTTTTCGCAGCGATTTCGTCAGGGCTTTGCCCAGGTAGCGGCCGCTGGTACTCATCATGAGCTCGTGCAGCTTATCGGTGGTCTGCTCGTATACCTCCTCCAGCGTGACCTCGCCCAGCTCGTAAGCCAGCAGGTCATAGAGCTCGGCATCGCGGCGGGCAGCCTTCAGTATGATAGCTTCCTTTTCTTTTTCATTCAGCTTCTTGACAGCCTGTTTGAATGCGGCAGATGGAACAGGCATAGCTTAGTCCGGCAAATTTTGTAGATCCAGCAGGTCCTGCTGGCGGGCAGTTGCTTTTTTATTTTTCTTCAGGTCTTCGAGGCTGATAAAATTGGCCACGACGTCTTCATAAGGTATGGAAACCTTGTTCTTCCAGCATTCGGCAAATTTTACGCCTGCCAGGCCAGTGGCAATGTCGATTCTGTTGGGTGGATAACCCAGCTGGGTCACCACATCCGGCGTAGTGAGGTCTTCGAAAGTGACCTGTTCCCCGTTATAGCCAAATTCCTGAAGTGCTCCAATCAGCACAGTGGCATTTTGTGGAGTGGGATTGATCCAGATGTCGATGTCGCCGGTATAGCGGGGGTACCCGTAGAGGGCAACTGCGAAGCCTCCGGCCACCATGTACTCTATCTGGTAAGTGTTCAAGAGGTTGATGAAATTTCTAAAATTGTGCTTCAGCTCCATGTTCACTAAAATACTGTATTGTTGGCGCAGGTGCTCCGCAGCAGCGAGCCGTGCTACCGCAGACTGAGCGAGCCAATACGCCAAATCATTGTTGCTGTCCGACAATTTTATTTTACTGACCACTCTGCCTGCCGGATGTTGCAGAAGGGTGCTGGCTTTTGTATTCAAAATGTAAACCGGTCATGTGCTTAGGGACACGTACGAATAAAGCAGCATTTAGGCGGTCCGCATGCCTGTACGAGAGGTATGCGGACCGCTAATTTAGACAAATAGTATTTTTTCTCAAAAATCAGCTTACAATTCTGCCGGTTACAGCAGGCCTTTTAGAGGGTAGAACCTGAGTCCCGGAGGAGGTTGTCGTCCAGGTACTGCGTGATCTTGCGCATCAGGTGAACACGGTCTTTGCCTCTTACATTGTGTGCATGGCCCGGGTATACAAAATAGTCGAGCAGGATCCCTTCGTCTACTGCCTTCTTCAAGAAGGAAAGGCTGTGCTGCCATACCACCACGTCATCTGCCGTGCCATGAATCATGAGCAGTTTGCCCTTCAGGTTCTTCACATGGTTGAGCAGGTTGGCCTGTTCATAGCCTGCCTTGTTTTGCTCCGGCGAGTCCATGTAGCGCTCGGTATACATGATCTCGTAGTACTTCCAATCGATCACCGGGCCTCCTGCCACACCTACCTTGAACGTATCCGGGGAGCGCAACAGGAGGGTGGTCGTCATAAAGCCGCCGTAGCTCCAGCCGTGCATGCCCATGCGGTTTGCGTCCACGTAAGGCAGCGACTTGAGGTATTCCACGCCGCGTAATTGGTCTGCCATTTCTACGGTGCCCATCTGGCGGAAAGGTGCCTGCTCAAAGGCCAGCCCGCGGGCCGATGAACCACGGGAGTCCATGGTATAGACGATGTAGCCTTTCTGGGCCATGAGGTGCATCCAGAGGTTGGCGCCGCCCAGCCAGTTGTTGGTGATCAGCTGCAGGTGCGGGCCACCGTACACATACACCACGACCGGGTACTTTTTGTTCTTATCAAAGTTCGGTGGTGTGATCATGCGGGTATACAGGTCGGTGCCATCGTCTGCTTTGAGGGTCGTGATGGTCGTCTCACCCAGTGCATAGTCTGTCAGCGGGTTTTTGGCAGTGAGCAGCGTTTGCTTCAGTTTGCCGTCTGTTCCTACCACCTGTATTTTGCGCGGTGTTGCCTGGTTGCTGTAGTTGTCCAGGATATATTTTCCGTCCGGGCTCAGGCTGGCGTTGTGCATGCCTTTGTCCTGCGTAAGGCGCTTTGTTTTGGCGTTCTTGAGGTTCACGCTGTAGAAATGGCGCTCCAGCGGACTTTCGGCGGTAGAGCTGTAAAACAGCTGTTTCCCGTCTTTGCTGAAACCCAGGATATCGGTCACCATCCAGTCGCCTTTGGTAAGCGGGCGGATGAGTTTGCCATCGGTGTTGAACAGGTATAGGTGGTCGTAGCCCGTGCGCTCACTGACCCAAACAAACTGCCCCGGATTGTTCGGCACAAAGTACAGGCCATGCTCCGGCTCCACATACTTCTCGTTTTTCTCTTCAAAAAGCGTCTTTACAAAACTGCCGGTAGCCGCATCGTACTGGTTCAGCTTCATGTGGTTCTGATCGCGGTTTACGACCGCTACATAAAGGTGCTTCTCATCCGGGCTCCAGGTGATGTTGGTCAGGTACTGCTCGGCCGGTTCGCCCGTTTTCAGGAAGGTAGTCTTTTTGGAATTCAGGTTATAAACGCCGACAGTCACGTGGTGGCTTTTGCCGCCGGCCATCGGGTATTTGATGTTGTTTACCTGTGCCGGAAGCGGCGCCACGTCCACCAGCGGGTAGTCGGTTACCATGGTCTGGTCCATGCGGTAGAACGCGAGGTTGTTGCCGGTAGGGGACCAGAAGGTGCCTTTGCTGATGCCAAACTCGGATCGATGGGCCGCCTGGCCATTCACGATCGCATCGTCGGCTTCATCGGTTACCGCCACATCCGGTGCGCCCGTAGCGGACACATACAGGTTGTTGCCTTTGGTATAGGCCACGCGCTGCAAGGTCGGATCCAATTCCACATTCGCTGCGTCGGCGGCATAGCTGGTCACCACAGCCGCCTTGCCGGTTTTCAGATCATAGCTGTATACCTTGTTCTGGGTATTGAGGATCAGGTCGTTGCCGGATTTCCACTGAAGCTGCGGAAAACTGTTTAGCGGCTGGGCACCTGCCGCTTCAAGGGCTTTGCTCAGCTGGCCCAGCGTCAGGATCTGCTGTGGTTTGGAGGAGGCTGCGCTGCCCCGCATGAGCACGGTTTCGTTTCCGTTGGGCTGCAGGTAGGTATAGTCGCCAGTACCGGCGATCCAGGAAAGCTGGCGCAGGTTTTCAGGCTGCAGCTCCGGGTTGATTACGGCGTCTTCCATGGTCAGCATTTTCTGCTGGGCCTGCACCTGCAGGGCAATGACCAGGAGAAGGGCCAGGAAAGCCAGCCTCTTCATAGAATGGTATAACATCATAAAAATAAAGTATAAGATGGAGGTTCAAGGTATAGATCGTATTGCAAGAAAGCATGTTTCCGCTTCAGGAGCAAAAATAGGGCCTGCTGGAGGCATTAATTTCAGGTTCAGGGTTTTCGGGAGGTAGTGAAATAAGGTCAAAAATAGATGCGGATACAGGAATTTAGCCCCTTACTAGATTGTTTTAAACAGTACCTTTTTCCGAAGCAGGAAAAGGTGAAGGAAGGACTGGTTTAAAAGCATTTACTCTTCCATCGCTTTATAAAAATTTGTAAATTTGCAGTATGAATATTGAAACAGAAATTTTACATCAGGATGATGTAGCTGTGCTGGAGGAAAGTACCGACCTGCGTAACCTGATCGTGTACAACGATGACGTAAATACCTTTGACCATGTGATCAATACACTGATCAAGGTATGCGGCCATACGGCGGAACAGGCGGAGCAGTGCACGCTACTGATACATTACAAAGGCAAGTGTACCGTAAAGGTGGGATCGTATGAGGAGCTGGCAGGTATGTGTACCTCTCTTCATGATAAAGATCTTTCTGCCAACATCGAGTAGCAGGAGGTTAGATGAATTTTCCTTCTAAACTAATTGAAAATGCCGTTGAGGAGCTGGCAAAGCTTCCCGGCATCGGCCGAAAGACTGCTCTCCGGCTGGCGCTGCATTTGCTCAAAGAAGAATCGGAAGAGTCCTTTCTGTTGGCAGAAGCGCTGGTAAAAATGCGTACCGAAGTCAAGCATTGCCGGGAGTGCCATAATATTTCGGACACAGAGGTCTGCAGCATCTGTACGAATCCGCTGCGCGACCGGAGCCTGCTGTGCGTGGTGAGCGATATACGCGATGTGATCGCGATCGAGAACACGTCGCAGTTCAAAGGGCTCTACCATGTGCTGGGAGGCGTAATTTCTCCTATTGAGGGAGTAGGGCCATCGGACCTGCACATCGAGTCGCTGCTGGAGCGCCTTCCCAACTCGGAGGTAAAAGAGATTCTGTTGGCTATCAGTCCGACCATGGAAGGCGACACGACCGCCTTTTACCTGACACGCAAACTCCGCGACCACCAGGTACGCATTACCACCATCGCACGCGGTGTGCCGGTGGGTGGCGAGCTGGAATATACGGATGAAATAACCCTGGGACGCAGCATCGTAGAGCGTACCTCGTACGGGAAGGTATAAAAACAGAAGCTTACCTTTTGAAAGGCTGCAGATATCCTCTGCAGCCTTTTTTTATGCACCCCGATACCTTTTGCGCCTGTTAATGCCTTACCTGGCTCAGTCAGTCCAGTGGTAATGGAGAAATTATAACGAGCAGGTAAAAATTATGATTTTATTTAGTAAGTATTGGAACCAATAGGTATGAAAATAGTATTAATGTTAAATAATTACT
>NZ_JSYF01000160.1:0-9386 GCF_054824225.1 Pontibacter sp. HJ8 | reverse complement strand
GAATTGACTTTTTCTTCGAACCAGGTACGGAAATACTCGTAGCAAAAAGTGGTGATGAAGTAGCCGCTATTCTAGCGGATCTATCCCCTGACAAAGTTAAAAACATAGGCCAAGCCGCCTACAGGAAAGTGCTTGACGCCCACACGTACAGCCATCGCGCAGCGCAGCTGGAGAAATTACTTTATTCAAAAATAAGACAACAAAAAAAGGTACTGGCATGAACATCGTAATACTTGGCCTATCGATCACCTCCTCCTGGGGCAATGGCCACGCCACCACGTTCCGCGGACTGGTTCGCGAACTGAATAACAGAGGACACCAGGTTTTATTTCTGGAGCGTGACGCGCCGCGGTATGCCAGTCACCGGGACCTGCCCGATCCGGAATATTGCCAGACCCAACTTTATACCTCCCTGGATGAACTGAAGAAGCGGTTCACGGAGCATGTGCGTCAGGCCGACCTGGTGATCGTCGGCTCCTATGTGCAGGAAGGCGTGCAGGTAGGGGAGTGGGTATGCAAAACAGCAAAAGGTATAAAAGCCTTTTACGACATCGATACGCCTGTTACGCTGGCCAAACTGGAGCGAGAGGACTACGAGTACCTGCGCCCGGATCTGATTCCGCGCTACGACCTGTACCTTTCCTGCACGGGTGGCCCAACGCTGGACCTGCTGGAAAAGAAGTATGGCTCGCCGATGGCACGTGTACTTTACTGCTCCCTGGATCCGGAGCTGTATTACTATGAGTACCGGGAGATCAAGTGGGACTTAGGCTACCTGGGCACTTACTCCGATGACCGGCAGCCCCCGCTCGATAAACTGATGCTGGAGGCGGCAAGGCAATGGCCGGAAGGGCGCTTCTCGGTGGCAGGTCCGCAATACCCCGAAAGCATCATATGGCCTGGCAACGTAAAGCACATTCAGCACCTGCCACCGACCGAGCACCGTGACTTCTATAACAGCCAGCGCTTTACGCTCAACGTTACGCGTGCCGATATGATCAAAGCAGGTTACTCTCCGAGTGTACGCCTGTTTGAGGCAGCTGCCTGTTGTACGCCTGTTATCACAGATTATTGGGAAGGCCTGGAGTCCCTCTTCGATTTTGAAACAGAAATCCTGGTATCCTACTCGGCCGCCGATACCTTGCGGTACCTGCGGGAGATCTGCAATACAGAGCGCAAGACTATCGGGTCCAGAGCCCGGAAAAAAGTCATGGCACATCACACGGCCGCACACCGGGCAGAAGAACTGGAAAGTTATGCGGCCGAACTGATGACGCTTGGCCCGTTGAATCAGGAAGAAGTTTCTGTGACCGGTTGATCCACTGGCACATACCGGTTTATAAAACGCAAGGGAGGGATGGAGGAGATAGGAGCGCTTGTATATGGTCTCATTCTTCACTTGTCCAACAGAACATAGACGGGTTGCAACTATACCTTAGGTGATATACCGGCTCTTAGCGAGAAGAAAATGGCCGGTGAGACCACCTTGGAGGGCTCCTGACTATGACCCCCCAAGCCATAACGTGCTCCTGCGGCCTGCATCCCAACGACCAGAACTTGAGGTATAGATAGTGGCACCGGACGAAGAACTGCAGTAACAGCAATAGAAGCAATCCGAGTACTTATCGGCACCTTGTCAGGACTGGTGGAATGCTTTAAAATAATGCGGGCAAAAATACTCTATGGTTTCCGGAGCTGACGCAAAGCCATAACGCTTACCTATACCTAGAGCCACGCTTGCTGTAACTTCTTTGCAGCGGGCGTGGCTCTCTTATGCTTTTTCACTGTAATTTTAAGTCGTACTACCTATAACTAAAAATGGGCACAAAAGGAATAGAGCGTTGGAAGACGCTGAAATCATACAATGTATTTGAACATAAATGGTACACCCTGCGACGCGACCATGTGGAGCTACCAAACGGGCTTGTCATGGACGATTATTTTGTGAGTGTCCGACCGGACGTCGTGCTCACTTTCCCGGTGACAGAAGATGGGCATGTGCTTTTTGTGCGACAGTACAAGCATGCAGCCGGTGACATCTTCATTGAGCTACCCGGCGGTGTGATCGATGCGCACGAGACAGACCCCCTGGAAGCTGCCAAACGGGAACTGCTGGAGGAGACCGGCTATACCTCAGATGACGTGGAGCCCATGCTGCAGGTGATCGATAATCCAACCAAGGATACCAACAAGGTTTCTTATTTCCTGGCCCGCAATGTGCGAAAAATAGCAGAGCAGGACCTCGACGAAAGCGAGCACATTGAAGTACTGAAAGTCCCCCTGGAGGAGGTGGAGCAAATGGTGCTGAGCGGCCAGGTAAACGTCGCCGGTTCGGTAGCCCTCTGCCTGCTGGCGCTGCGCAAGCTTGGGTATTAGGTAGTTTGCCCTCGCTCGCCAGAGGCAAGCGAGGGGTGTTTTCTATTTAATCAGCGTGGGGCATCCACCCGCCAGGCAGTAGCAGCGATCACATTGGTTCCCTTCCAGTGCAAGGTATAGCCGGCGCCGTTGTAGGCCAGGCTGAAGTCCGGGTGTAGCTGCAGCTCTTCCGACAGCACGGTGATAAGGTCGGAGTGCTGCACAGGACTAAAGCCGGCCCGGACCAGGCGGCGCTGCCAGGCTTCATTCCGTTCGTGGCGCTCTACACGTTGGCTGCCCTCACACGATACCACATTGATGATTTCCCTTCCGAAGAACTCCTGCTCTATGACCTGGCGCTCCGGCATGTCCGGTGGCAGCAGCGTGTCCAGCACATCAAATAGGGTATAGTAGTGGCGCAGCGACTCGCGCAGACGGGGCAGGTAGTCCAGCTTGTTGTGCTCCGAATCAGGCTCGGTCAGCGTAAACAGGGCCGGGCGGAGTGCCTTGATCTGGCGCAACACCCGGTCCCGCTCATCCGGCTCCGCTACCAGCTGATCGGGGATGTGGTGGAGTGTCAGGGCCGAGTTGACGACCAGTACCTGGTCAGGGGCAATGGTGAGCGTAGTCAGGTCCATCTCCTCCAGTTTGGAAGCTATACCTTCATAATTGAACCGGAGTCCCAGGCGACGGGCGTGCTCCTGCAGGCGCAGGCCTGTCTCACGGAGGCGCTGCTCCGGATCGCCGGCCGCTGCCGGAATGTCTATACCTGTGAGGTGAAGGGTAGGAGCCCCTTGTGGCAGCGCGGCCAGCTGTTCCATCAGGTGGAACCACTGCAGTCCGCTTCCGATACCCAGGTCCAGCAGGTATACCTCGCGGGCATCTGCTATGGCAGACAGGATGATGTGGTTGGCAAAACGATGGCCAAATGATACCAGCGGCGTTGCTTTCACCAGCACATTAAAAGCTGCGATCATATCCATCACGCCATAGGTGGAGTTGTACAGATTGCCGGCATGATGTGCGGTCTGCTGATTTCGGGCAGCAAAAGCGTGGGCAAAAGCCGTCGCAATGCGTGCTTCTGCACTGGTATGGCCTGAAGCGGCTGCGAACAGTTGCGCTGTTGCGGCTGCTGCGGCTTCAGTTGTACCCTCCTGCAGGGCATGGCCTGTTTCCAGAACCTGTGCCAGCAACGGATGTGGCTGGAGGTTGTAGGGGTTTAGTAAGTTTTCGAGCATGTAGATAAGGTGTTGTTGGTGTTCTTCCCGGCCTACCGTAATGCGCAGGGTATACGGATCCTCGGTCTTGCGGGCTAAAATGCCATGCTGCAGCAGGTGATCGTAAATGGCATCTGCCCGGATGCCGGCGTCCAGCAGCAGGAAGTTCCCCTGCGAAGGCCAGTACTGTATGCCCATCTGTTGCAGGGCCTGTTCCAGATGAGCTTTACCGGCCTGCGTGGCCTGCAGGGTTTGCTGCAGAAATGCTGCATCCTGCAGCGCTGCCAATGCTCCTACCTGGGCCAGCTGGTTTACATTGTAAGGCTGCTTGACCTGCAGCACCTGTCGGATCAGTTCTTCCCGCGCTGCCATGTACCCGATGCGCAGGGAGGCAAGCCCGTACGCTTTGGAGAACGTTCGCAGCACGATCAGGTTCGGAAACTGATCCAGGTAGGTAACAGCATCGCCGTAATCGGGAGCCGTCACATACTCTACATAGGCCTCATCCACGACCAGGATCACGTGCGGGGGCAGGTTGTGCAGCAGGTGGTCCAGTTGGGCCTGGGGCAGGTACGTGCCCGTCGGGTTGTTGGGGTTACACAGAAAACATAGTTTGGTGGTAGCGTCTACCTTCTCCAGCAAGGCATTTACATCTACCTGGTAGCTGCTGGTGAGCGGCACCTCCCGGAACGGAACCTGCAGGGCCTGCGCCTCCAGCCGGTACAAGGGGTAGGAAGGAGCCAGAGAAAGTATGCTGGCAGCACTGGCTGGACCACAGAAGGTACGCACCAGCAGGGAGATCAGCTCGGCAGACCCGCTGCCGATGATGATCTCTCCCGGTCGTATGCCCAATTTTCCCGCAATAGCCGCACGCAGATCGGCTGCATCCGGCTGCGGATAGGTATTGATCTGAAACAGAGCTTCCTGCAGAGCTTCGGTCACTTTCTGGGAAGCGCCAAACAGATTCTCGTTGGAAGCGGCATGATATATGGTCGGTTTATTACTCCCCATTCTGTCAGTCAAAATTGAAAAAGTATACCTGGTGCAGGTCTGAAAGTAGCAAGATACTTATTTAGAAAGGCATTCCTAATAAACGCCCGGCTTCCATAGTGAAAAAATAATACAGTACGGTTTTTAGTTTTAGTTGAGTTTAATTTATACCGAAGGGGGAGAATGAAACTAAGTGACCAGATATATTGTATATACAATAGTTACAAGGGAATCAATATGAAACTGGAAGATGAAATCAAAACGAGTGCATTCAGAAGTGCTTTTCACAAGGCGTCGCTGAATCTGATGTTTACAGGCGAATGGCTGATGGCCCGTATCGACAGCCTCCTGAAACCATACGATATCTCCTCGCAGCAGTACAACGTGTTGCGTATCTTGCGGGGGCAGCAAGGCCAACCCATTAACCTCTTCGAGATACAGGAGCGCATGCTCAACCGCATGTCCAATGCAACCCGCCTGGTGGAGAAGCTGCGCCAGAAAGGACTGGTGACACGGGAGCTATGCGAGGAAAACCGCCGCAAAGTGGAAATCTCCATCACGGACAAAGGCTTGCAACTGCTCGACAAGCTGGACCCGTTGATGCAGCAACTGGAAGAAAACTTATTCAAGGATGTTTCGGAGTCTGATGCCGAGAATCTGAGTAATACGCTGGATTCTATCCGGGCATAATTTCCCATCCAGACATAGCTGCAAGGTGCATCAAAAGTCAGCGGGCATTCATTTTTTCTCTTTTTGAAAAGCGCTTTTCGGAGTTTCTGCCCGGGGTATCCGGTATACCTCGCCGATACACCGGGCGCCGAGCCAAGCAGCCGGGGCAACATAGGCGTTTACCTTTGTAACTGAAACCTGCTCCAGGCGGTGCGCCCAGCTGCCTCCTTTGGCCACACCCTTTTGCAAGGTCATTTCTGCCACATTGCCCAGCAGGTGCGGGTAGTGGCCATTTCCCCCCTCTGGTTTTTTTTCAGCGGAAGGATGAACCCGCTCAGGCCGCAACTGGCCGTAGTAGAAGCCCTCATCAAATTTTTTCAGGCAATTAACGGCTGTATCGGGGTGTTGTGCCAGGTATAGGCTTAGGTCTTTTTGTTTATCTGGCCGGTTGTTGCCCAGGCTGTCGATGATGCTATAGGCAACGGCCCCGGTGGCTTTCGTTTTGTTCTGCCACTTGCCGCGTTTGCCCTGTGCTGCTGCAAGCTCCCATTCTGCTGCCGTGGGCAGGCGATACCTGAAAACAACCTCATACGCCTGCAGCTTATATTTTTTTTTGTTCTTCGGGTTTGCATTGAAGGCAGCCGAAGCCGCAGCAGAGCGCCAGATACAATAGTTCTGCATCTGCTCATAACTGATACCCACGACCGGGTAAAACCGAAATTCAGGTGAGCGCAGGTAGTTTTTCTTCATGTAACCGGTCACGTCCATTTCTTCCCAAACGCTGGTATCGGGCAGGGCGGCTGTGTAGCGCGCTGCACTGGAGTCTTTCTGAAGATGGTAAAGATATTCCAGCCAATGCACGTTGGTTAGCTCCGTCTCGTCCATGTACAGATTTTCCTGCAACCGTATACCTCCGGGTGGAACCGGCAAAGCAGGTTTGCCAGGGCCAGCCGTATACCACGCTGAAAAGTACGTCAGGATAAGAAGAAAAGAATAAAGCATAAAAACAGTCAGGACATCGTATGCAGCCAAAACGGATACCGGCTACTCAAGTTATAAAAAAATAGGAACAGAACCGCACAAACCAGCAGCTCATTCGGGTAGTCCGGCTTGCGGAAATAGGGGGGATCGGCGAATCCCGGTGGATCTTGCTGCGGATGCCAACCCTGCCTTCAGACAACCGTTAAAATGGCTATATAAAACCGAATCAAGCTATGGAACAGGACCAAACTACATTACTGAAAGATTATACCCTCGAGGAGAAAGGCGCCTATTTAGCTGCCCTTGCCACTATCGCATCTGCCGACGGACATGCATCCGACGAGGAACTGGAGTTTTTGAGAATCTTATGCGAGGGCGCTGAAATGCCCGAAAACGTGGAGCAGGAGGTGGTGGAAATTGCCCGCAACCCATCCCAGATCAGCCTGCAGCGTGCCCTGGATGTACTGAAAAAGAGCCAGTTGCGCTTCTCCTTTGTCACCGATATCATCAGTTTTGCCAAGGCCGACGGACAATATACCCAGGACGAGCAGAAGCGCATACAGGAAATGGCCGATTACCTGGGCGTGGACCAGAAGCAGTACAGCGTGCTGGAACAGTTTGTAAACAAGGCCGATGAAGCCCAGCAGCAGGGCGAAGATCCGACTTCGCAGTCATTTATGAGCAAGAATGGCTTTGGCGATATGTTCCAAAAGGCAGGCATTTCGCCACAAATGGTGCAGGGTATGCTGGGTATCGTAGCGCCGATCGTGATTGCGAAAATGATGAGTGGTGGCCGGCGCAGAAGCTATGGCGGTGGCATGATGGGTGGTTTAGGCGGCCTGGCCGGCGGCGGACTTCTGGGGGGCTTGCTCGGCGGGATGATGGGCGGCAGAGGCGGCCTGATGGGAGGCGGCAGACGCTCCACCAGCGGCCTGGGATCGATGGCCTCGGTGCTGGGCGGTCTGAACGGCAGAAGCCGGTATGGCGGCATGGGTTCGGGCGGACTCGGGGGCTTACTAGGTGGCCTGCTGGGTGGCAAAAAGGGAGGCACCAGTTGGTAGGCATCGCCTAACGGCTATACCTTTAATTACTATCTGAAATTGAACAGGAGCTGGCGGTATTATGCTTCCAGCTCTTGTTGTATCAGCCTTCTCAAGTCTTCCTCCCGCAGCAGCCCCCGCACCACTTTGTTGCCTATGATGAAAGTAGGAACTGCCTGTATACCTGCTTGATACGCATGCCGTAGTGCCTGCTGATGTACTTCCTTGTATTGGCGCGACTCCAGGGCCGGCCTGAAACCAGCTTCATTCAAGCCAATTTCCTCCGCCAGCCGGGTAATCACATCGATGTCCCCGATATCCTGATGCTCCTGGAAGAAAGCGGTGAACATACGATGGGTATATTTTGCTCCTACGCCATTTTCCTTTGCATACTGGTAGCCTTCAAATGCCAGGTGGGTATAAGGCTGCGGCGATACCTTGGGCAAATGGATTTCTATACCCAATTGCCTGGCCATCGGGTATACTGATTCTTTCCAGGTGGTTTGCAAATAATTATCCTCCGGTTTGAGGGTAGGAGTAGGGTAAGGGCGCAGCTCAAAGGGCATCCATTCTACCTGTACCCGCTCTTCCATACCTTCCAGGGCTCTCTCCAGCACCTGCTCCCCCAGGAAGCAGTAGGGGCAAACGTAATCCGAATATACATTGATCTGTAGCATGGCTTTTATCTTTATAGGATTTATCTACAGGTATAGGCATCCTTTTGTTTAAGCAAATTTGGTGAACGAGCAGTTGTACTTATCTTTTGCGTAGATTTAGAACTCTTATTTTACCTACCCGACACGATGCTAAAAAACAAAATCCTATACCTGGCATTGGCACTAAGCCTGTTTGCCTGTCAGCAGCAACCGCAGCAGCCTGCCGCCACTACACACACTCAGAAAGCTGAAACGAAGGTATACTACCCCGGCAAAGGAGATAAGTGGGAGAAGAAGCAGCCTGGGCAACTGGGTATGGACGCAGCACTGCTGCAGGAAGCGGTAGACTGGGCCAGGCAGCAGGAGACCACCCAGATGTCCAGGGACTTTTCTACGCAGGAAGAGATCTTTGGCCGGATGCTCGGCCCTATACCGAATGACAGAGCCAGCACCAACGGCATCATTTTGAAGAACGGTTACATCGTAGCGGAGTGGGGTGAGACGGACCGCGTGGATCCCACTTATAGCGTTGCCAAAAGCGTACTTTCCACCATCCTGGGCATCACCATTGACCGGGGTATGATAAAGGACATCCAGGACCCCGTGACTGCTTATGTGCAGGACGGCGGCTACGATTCGGAGCAGAACCGGAAAGTAACCTGGGAGCACCATGCGCGCCAGACGAGCGAGTGGGAAGGTGACATGTGGGGCAAAAAGCACGACTTTGTAGGCAAGAAAGAATATGGCAAAGGTGAACGCAAGCCGCGCGAGTTGCAGGAGCCGGGCACGTTCTACGAGTACAACGACGTGCGTATCAACCGTTTCGCCCTGTCGCTGCTGCGCCTCTGGAAGAAGCCTATACCGGAAGTTTTTAAGGAGGAAGTGATGGACCCGATCGATGCTTCAGACTCCTGGCAGTATGTTCCCTACCGCAACTCCTACGTGGAGATCGATGGCAAGCGCATGCCCTCAGTGAGTGGCGGTACCCGCTGGGGTGGCGGCCTCTGGATAAGTGCCCGCGACGAAGCCCGCTTTGGCTACCTGTTCCTGCGCAATGGCCGTTGGGAAGATAAGCAAATTGTGTCGGAGAAGTGGGTGAAGGAAGCTACTACAAAACGTGGCCCCGTTGGTCCTGACTACGGCTACCTGTGGTGGCTCAACACCGAAGGCAAGGCCTGGCCCAGCGCCCCGACTACCAGCTACGCTGCCTTGGGCGCCGGGCAGAACACGATTTGGGTTGATCCGGAGCATGACATCGTCATCGTCTGGCGCTGGCACAACGGCAATCCGGACGAACTTATCAAGCGGGTGCTGGCAGCGGTGAAGGAGTAGGTAAGTTTCAGGTATAATAACCGCAAGGCCCACTTCAGATCGCCTATGTATACCGCAAGTTTGAGCGAAGCAATAACTGGTGGTGGATTATAATGCCAGTTTGTAACTGGCGGAAATGCTGTTCCAGGTATAGCAACCTGGCGTTG
>NZ_JSYF01000159.1:0-10145 GCF_054824225.1 Pontibacter sp. HJ8 | reverse complement strand
GCGCAAAAGGTCAGCTCCACCCCTTCCCTTTTCAGCTTGACATCAAATTGCTCCCTGCTCAACTGCAACGGCACAAAGTAATCCGAAAAAGCTTCCATGAAAGAATTATACAACTCAGGTATAGCCTGTTCATGCAGGAAAGTAAAGGTATAGCGGGAATCCATGGCACTGGCTGCTGGCGTTTTATCTTACAAAACTATACGTGGCCTGATAACAGCGGATGTGTTCCTTTCTTAGAATAACCCACTTATTCTTAACGCCGTTAAAACAAATACTTTGCATGGCGGTCAGCCATCCCGGTACGTGCCAATCAAACTAAATATAAAACTATGAAAGCAGCAGTATTCCACAAAATGAAAGATATCCAGGTCGAGACGGTGGAGGATCCCAAGATCGAGGATGCCCGTGACTGTATCCTGCGGGTTACCTCTACGGCCATCTGTGGCTCAGACCTGCATATCTACAACGGTATGGTTCCACAGGCGAGAAGTATGGTGATGGGCCACGAGTTTATGGGCATAGTAGAAGAAGTAGGCCCCGGCATTCAGAACCTGAAAGTGGGAGACCGGGTGGTGGTGCCTTTTCCTATTTCCTGCGGCACCTGCCATTTCTGCAACATGAATCTGCCTACGCATTGCGAAAACTCCAATCCGGAACACTACGGACCTGAAGGGGAGATCGTGATGGCAAAAGGAGCCGGTGCCGGTATTTTCGGATATACCGATATCTACGGGGGCTACAATGGCGGCCAGGCCGAATATGTGCGGGTGCCGTATGCAGACTACGGTCCACGTAAAGTGCCGGATAACCTGACAGATGAGCAGGTCCTTTTCCTAACCGACATCTTTCCTACCGGTTGGGCCGGGGTAGACTGGGCAGATGTAAAAGGCGGCGAAACCGTAGTTGTTTGGGGATGTGGCCCGGTGGGGATCATGGCGATGAAATCTGCCTGGATACGAGGCGCCAAGCGTGTCATCGGTGTGGACATACAGCCTTACCGCCTTGCAATAGCCCGCAAATCGGCCAATGCCGAGACCATCAACGCAGCGGACGTTGACGCCGTTGAAGTGATCCGGGACATGACAGGAGGCTATGGCGCCGATGTATGCATAGACGCCGTAGGTATGGAAGCGGATCGTACCGTACTGGAAAAAGCCCTGAACGTGGTACAAATGGAGAAAGGCTCTATGAAGGCCCTGGAAAAATGCATGGATGCCGTGCGCCGGGGCGGGGTCGTTTCGGTACTGGGTGTGTATGGTTCGCCTTACAACAACTTTCCGCTCTACAAGTGGTTTGACAAAGGCCTGATCCTGCGAGGAGGGCAAGCCTGGGTACATAACTACATCGATCACCTCATCTCCCTGGTTCAGGAAGGCAAGGTCGTGCTCGAGGACATTATCACACACACGGTCCCGTTGAGCGAAGCCTCCAGGATGTATGATATCTTCAACAACAAAGAAGACAACTGTTTGAAAGTGGTGCTGAAGCCCTAGGTTATACCTTACTTTATAAACGAGTAAAGAGAGCTGATCAGCTCCCTTTACTCGTTTATAACATGAGCCTTTTGAGAGGTATTAATTCAGGAGCTTTCTATACCTTACCATCGTCGCTATACCTATGGCTCCTGCAACCAGGGTAGCCAGCAGTTTGCCTTCCACCCCCATTCCACTCATACCATACACCAGCCCCGATAAGACCAGCGTCGCCAGCAGCCAAAGCATCGGATAGTACTTCACCGAAGCGGCCTGCTTATACTCCTTCAGGAAATAACCGGCATAGCCCATATACAGCAAGGCAGCGAAGGTGGTATACGCTGCCATCTCGAAACCATAAAGGGGCACCAGAATAAAGTTTAAGATAAGATTTCCTATACCCGCAATGGCCGATATTCGCCACAGTTTGCCTGTATGCTCATGAAAGGAAAGCAGGTTCGTGGCAGCCATATACATGGGCCTGAAATTATACCCCATCAAAATGATAATGGCCAGCGGATAAGCCTGCTGCAACTCTGCATTCCGGATCAGAATTTCAAAAATCTCCTTCATCCAGAGACTTCCCAAAAATGTAGCTGCGAAAAACAACAACTGCAGCGCGAAAGTCAGCCGCCGGACCTGAAGCGCTGCCAGCCGGCTCTTCTCCTGTGCGTACAGGTTCATGTAAAACGGCGTAGCAGCCTGCACGATAGCTCCGCTGGCCGCCATAAAGTAAATGCCGAAATTGGAGGCGACATTGTACAGGCCTACCCGCTTAACAGGCACTCCTACCAGATCTAAAACCAGTCTGTCGGACGTATCCAGCAAAAAGAAAGAAAGGTGATGCGGCACAACAGGCAGGGACACACGCAGCGACTGCACAATGCGTTGCCACTTAAAGTTGTAGATGGGCCTTAACTTTTCTTTCCCAAGCAGATACAAAAAATAGAAGGAACTGATGACCGAAGAAAGGAAGGCAGCATAAAACCAGCCCATATAGCCCATGCGCAGGTAGGCAATCAAATAAATGCTGAGCGCCACGTTGATACTCCCTAATAAGAAGGATCGTATGGCAAGTGGCGTCAGGCGCTGTGACAACTGAAAATACATGCCTGCTATCAGATCCGTGCTCATAAAGAACATCACAGGCAGGACGTTCAGGGCAGCTATCATCAACCTGTCTTGGGCGGCCTCAGGTGGCACCACAAAATATACTACACCGAAGACCAGCAGGCCATACAGCCAGGACCAGATGGTCAGGAAACCGTATAGCTGTCGCCATATCCACCGGTAGCGTTGCGGATACCGGACAAACGTGTTCGCCAATACGACCGAAAGCCCCAGAGACTGCAGCAAGGTGAAAGCATAGAAATAGGCCGTCACGATCCCGGCTACCCCGTAGTCCGCTGGTGTCAGGTACTGCGTTATAAGCGGCAGTGCCAACACTCCTGCCAGACGCGGCAGCTGAGCAGCCAATCCATAAATAGCCGCATGTGACAGAAGTTTCCGAAGCATCCCCTAAAAATAGAGATAATCCCTTTACCCCCCTACCTGCCTGGCAGCTTTTCAGAAATAGCGTCAGTCGGAGATGTATTACTTCCCGTAAAAGCACTAATTTATGGGCTTTGCTGTTATTGCCCACGGGCACATTTGCCCCGGCTGAAGCAAAAGCCCAAAAAATTAGTATATTTGTTGATTAAGTGATTCAGAAAACAAGAAGCTTTATAGCTATATAAGGAGATATAATACTGTGGGATGTGGTTCATGTTCTAGTGGCGGATGCGGCACCAGCGAAAAACCTGGTGGTTGCAAAAGCAACGGCGGCTGTAGCACCGGAGGCTGCAACCGTTTAAATGTGTTCGACTGGCTCAGCGATATGGAAATTCCAACCGCGTTTGAGGAGTTTGACATTGTAGAAGTAAGATTCAAGGGAGGACGCAAAGATTTCTTCCGCAACATAAACAGAGTCGACCTGACCACGGGGGATCCTGTGGTAGTGGACGTACCAAACGGGCATCACATCGGCACGGTGTCGCTGAAAGGGGAACTCGTGCGCCTGCAGATGCTCAAAAAGAAGGTAGACAACAACGAAGAAATTCGCACCATCTACCGCATTGCCAATGAGCGTGACCTGGAGAAACTGCGCGAAGTGCAGGAGCAGGAAGCTGCCACCATGTACCGCTCACGCGAGATCATACAGCAGACCGGGCTCCGGATGAAACTCTCAGACGTAGAGTACCAGGCCGACCGCTCCAAGGCAACATTCTACTACTCAGCCGATGACCGCGTAGATTTTCGTGACCTCATTAAGAAACTGGCCGAGGAGTTTAAGGTGCGTATCGAAATGCGCCAGATCAGCCTGCGCCATGAGGCCGGCCGCCTTGGGGGCATCGGCTCCTGCGGCCGTGAACTGTGCTGCTCTACCTGGCTGACCGATTTCAAGAGTGTGTCCACGACGGCGGCTCGTTATCAGAACCTGTCGCTCAACCCCAGCAAGTTGTCGGGCCAGTGCGGGCGCCTCAAGTGCTGCCTCAACTATGAGCTGGAAACCTACATGGAGGCGCTCAAGGATATACCTACTGTGTCCCGTCCGTTGCAGACGAAGATGGGCGATGCCCTGCTGCAAAAGACCGACATCTTCAAAAAGATGATGTGGTTTGGCTACAAAGGAGACAACAACTGGTACCCGGTACCGGTGGAGCGTGTGCAGGAAATCCTGAGCCTGAACAGCAAAGGCATCGTGCCCGAAACATTGGTAGAGGAAACGGTCGTGGAGCAAAAGCAAAATGAATTTGTAGCACAGGTAGAAGGAAACTTGGAGCGCCTCGACGACAAGTTCAAGAGCAAAAAGAAGAAAAAAAAGAAAAAGAAACCAGGCGCAGAAGGCACCGAAAACAGACAGCCTGTCCTGCCTGCACGTGATGCAAAACCTGCTGTTCCGAAAGCGGCTACGTCGTCTGAAGCCAGACCTGCTGAGCAGGGCCAGAAGCCAAAGCATCAGCGCCCGTTCAAGAACAGAGGCAACAAAGAAGGTCGTGAAAACCGCGAAGGAAGACCAGCCAGAGAAGGGGACGCCAACCGGCCACCGCGAGGAGAGTCGAAGCCAGCTGGCCAGCCGGACAATGCATCGCAACAGCCTAAAAAGCAAAGGTCGCGCAAGCCTTTCAGAGGTCCTAAACCAGATCAGCCTAAACCGCCGCGTACCGATGCCTAGAGTAATTGTTTACCTGAGTGCAGCCCTCTTCCTGATGCTGAGTGCCTGCGATCCCGGGCGCGTATATGAACAGAATGTGGAACTACCGGACAGCAATTGGACAGTAGACAATGCGCCTGTTTTTGAGTTTGCGATCGAGGATACCACCAAACGCTACAACGTGTATTTCAATGTGCGTTACTCGCTCTCCTACGACTATTACAACCTATACCTGCGCCACCAGCTCATAGGTCCTGACAGCACGGAGCTATCTTCGAAGCTGCATGAGTTGCACCTGATGGATGCCAAAACCGGTAAGCCTTCGGGTAAAGGGTCAAGCGACACCTATGACCTCCAGGCGCTGGCACTGAAAGATGTGGTTTTCCCGCGGGCGGGTACCTATAGCCTCCGGCTCACGCAATACATGCGCCGCGATCCGCTCCCGAACATACAGGCAGTCGGTATCCGGGTAGAAGAAAAAACAGAATAACTGCACCATACTTTTTCCTGAAAAGGGACAGGCTCGTAAAGTAGCCTGTCCCTTTTTTTATACTTAAGCCGAACGGTTTCACCGCTATTGCTGCCGGATACGTACAAGAGCTAATTCAGAAACAGCACCTCCTTTACAACAAAAAAAGCGGAGGTGAAGTATGCTGTTTATCTTCCATTTCCATACTACTTTACACCACTGGCTATATGAAGCTCACCCTCCAGATCATAGGATTGGTCCTGACGCTGTTTTCTTTTCTTCCGCTTATAAAATCTCCACTCTGGTGGATCCGGGTGCTCGATTTCCCCAGGCTACACGTCGCCATTTTGCTTACCGGTACGCTCATCGCCTACCTTGTCCTGTATGGCACTTCCGAAACGTCCGAAGTGGCGATGATTGTACTCTGGGTACTGGGCATTCTGAATGAAATCCGTTACGTCTATTTTTTCACTCCGCTGGCTCCCCTGGAGGCCTTGCGGACCGAGGAAAAGCAACCTGCCAATTCCTTCAGCCTGATGGTATCCAATGTGCGCATGACCAACAAAAAGTATGATAAATTTCTGGAGCGGGTGGTTCAGCAGGATCCTGATCTGCTCCTCATAAATGAACCCAACGAGGAATGGCATGCACACCTCCGCACTGAGCTGGACAAACGCTACCCGTATGCCATCAAAAAACCGTTGGAAAACACGTATGGCATGCTCCTGTTCAGCAAGTTCAGATTACTCAACAGCGAGATCCGGTTCATGGTAGAGGACGACATACCTTCTTTTTATACGATCGTGGAGCTTCCTTCCGGGCTGCAGTTTGATCTCTACACAGTACACCCGCAGCCACCACGCCTGCTTCAGAACACAGAGACCCGCGAGGCGGAACTGCTGATTGCAGCAAAGCATGTCAAAGAATCCCGCCGCCCTTCTATCGTGGCCGGTGATCTCAACGATGTGGCCTGGTCGAGCACGACCAAGCTTTTCAAGCAAATCAGTGGCATGATAGACCCCCGGGTCGGAAGAGGATTCTACAACACGTATAACGCACATATTCCCCTGTTCCGCTACCCCCTGGACCATGTGTTCTATGAGCCTTCCTTCCGGCTGATCAGTATGAAGCGTTTGGGCAAATTTGGTTCAGACCATTTCCCTATTGTCATCACGTTGAATTATGAGCCCCAGCACCAGCAGGAACAACACCAGCCGAAAGCGGATATAGAAGATCATCAGGAAGCCAATGAACTGATACAGGAAGGCCTGGAGAAAGGGGAAGAACGAAACGGAGAAAAGAATCTGAAAGCAAAATAAAAAACCCGCTCAGTAAACTGAGCGGGTCAAAATAGATGAATGCCCTGCCTGAAGGGCTATATCTCTTATTAACTTAGATTTTCTCTACGTTAATTGCATTCAATCCTTTTTTGCCTTCTTTCAATTCGAAAGAAACGCGGTCATTCTCACGGATCTCGTGAATAAGGCCTGTTTGGTGAACAAAGATGTCCTGGTTTGTATCGTCAGCAACAATAAACCCGAAGCCTTTAGATACGTTGTAGAATTTTACTTTCCCTGTTTTCATGATAATGAATTTATAATAATGAAGCAAAGGTAATAATTCCTTCGGATAATTTATCATAACCAAAAAAATAATACAGAAGGCCCGCTAAAGCACTATATCCTGCTTTTCTTCGACAAAACCGAGCCCCTTTTACCGGTGTTTTTGAGTACGCTACGTCCCTCCATCGGCGTGCTGAAACTACTCCCGAATACATCTGCCGGAGCCACTCCCATACCTGAAAATCAGAGTCGATTTTGAAGCCCTTGCCATGATGAAAAGTGCCTGATTTTGGTGGCACTACTTTTACCTCTCAATAACCCTCTCCCACAAGGTTCGTATAGTTAAAACGTTCAGTTACACTAAAAAACAAGTATAATTTACTAAATACTAAAGCTGACGAAAATTAAATTTCAGTTGCTCTGCTAAGTGCAGGAATGAGGCAAAAGCAGCAACCTGACAAAGTGCATTACCATTCCATTATTACAAACTATAAACTGAGGAGATCAGAACTATGAAAGACAACGAAAAAAATCAGTCCTCCAATCAATCCGGCAATATGTCGGGTGGCTCATCATCCGGTACTTCGAGCCAAAACAGTTCAGGTATGGGTTCAGGCATGGGCTCATCATCCGGTACTTCGAGCCAGTCGAGCCAGAGCGGCTCCGGTATGGGTTCATCCAATCTGGGAAGCACAGGCAGCATGGGCACTTCAGCATCTACTGATTCCGGCTCATCTACCTCATCCAGAAGCGGCAGCAAAACTTCTGCCTCCGATTCCAAATCTTCTTCTACCAAGGCGAAGTCAGGTACATCCAGTTCCGGCAAAACGTCTGATACTAAATCTTCGAAATCATCGTCTACTTCGGGTAGTCCTTCCTCTTCCAAAAGCAGCAGCAAAAGCAGCAGCAAGAAAGGCAGCCAAAGCCAGGACTCCGGCAACTACGGTTCTATGAGCAGCTCACAAGACAGCGACCAGAACTACGGTAGCCTGAGCGGCTCACAGCAGGGTGGCCAGAGTGGCTACGGCTCACAAGGGGGCTATGGGTACGGTTCGCAGAACAGCAACTATGGCGGCCAGAGCGGCTATGGTTACCAGGGCGACTACGGGTCTTCCTCACAAGGGGGTGGCATGCAGCGCGGCTATGGTGACAGCACCGGGTATGGCAGTCAGGGTAGCTCAGGTTCCTCTCAGGGTGGCTATGGCTCCATGAGCAGCCAGGGCGGCTACGGTGGCTCTTCACAAGGTAGTTCCGGTTCTCAATCTGACTGGGGCTCACAAGGCGGCTATAACTATGGCAACCAGGGAGGTATGGAAGGCAACCGCACCCGCTACCAGGATCAGGACTATGGTGCTTCCAGAGGAGGCATGCAGGGCGGTATGCAGGACCGTGAAGGAGATAACATCGGCGGTCAGAGTTACGGAGGCTCCCAGGGCGGCTTCGGCATGCAGGGTAGCTCATCAGGACAGGGTGGCTATGGTAGCTACGACAGCGGCAGAGGCGGCTACGAGCAAGGTGGCGGCTACAGAAGCAGCGGCATGAGCTCCAGAGGCAGCTCTTCACAAGGCGGCTACGGCTCCGGACAGAGCGGCTACGGCGGCTCTTCTTCACAGGGCGGATACGGCTCCAGCCAGGGTATGGGTGGCCAGCAGGGCTACCAGCAAAGCTACGGTCAGGGTGACTATGGCCAGCGCGGTGGACAAGGCGGAAGCTACGGTTCACAGGGTGGCTACGGTTCCTCCTCCGGCAGAGGCAGCCAGGGCGGAAGCAGCTATGGCTCATCGCAAGGTGGCTTCGGCTCTCAAAGCGGGTATGGCTCTTCACAAGGGGGCTATGGCTCCGGCATGACAGGTTCTGGTTCATCCAGATCAGGTATGCAGGGCGGCTACGGCGACAGTGACCGTTATGGTTCTATGGGCCATGGCTCGTCAAGAGGCATGAGCGAGTATGACAGAGATGATTACGGTTCATCCAGAGGCTATGACTCTCAGCGCTCCATGCAGGGTGGCTACGGCTCACAAGGCGGTTATGGCTCCAGAGGCGGCTCTTACAACGATGAATACCGCTCTTCGAACAGTGAAAGAGGCGGCATGGGCTCCAGAGGCGGCTCTTCACAAGGCGGCTACGGTTCTGGTCAAAGTGGTTACGGCGGCTCTTCTTCACAAAGCGGATACGGCTCCAGCCAGGGTGGCTATGGCTCCTCCGGCAGAAGTGATATGAGCAGCGGTGGTTATGGCCAGAGTGGCTACAGAGAAGGTGGCTATGGCCAGGGTGGCCGCGGCGGCGATCAGAGTCGTTACGGTTCCATGGACAGTAGCACTTCTTACTACAGCGACAACCAGGGCTCTTCTTCACGCGAGAATTATCGTAGTGGAATGGGTGGCCAGGGATCATCCCAACAGCGGGGCCAGGGTGGCCAGGACGATGACAGCAGCCGCTTTGAAAGCAGACGCAGTGATCGTTACCGCAACATAGACTAAGTAAATTAATTTCTATAAAAAGAAAGCCTCCCCGGAATCCGGGGAGGCTTTCTTTTTATAGGTTTATCTTATCTTATCAGAAACATTCCTTATAGTCGCTGGCAAATTGCCTGAAGGTATGCGGTGGCCTGCCGGTGATCGTTTCTACCATATCGTTTACTTCACTGGAATGGCCGGATCGGTATACCTCGTATAATTCCAGCATGGCATCTACCAGGCGCTCCGGAATATGTTGCGCCAGCATCGCTTCCCGGGCAGCATCTGCCGGCACATCCACAAAGGTAACCGCATGCCCGGTCTTCTCACTCAGGATAGCAGCCATCTCGCTGTGGGACAATGCCTGCGGCCCTGTCAGTTCATAGATCTTACCCTTATGCCCTTCGGAGGTCAGCACTTCTACTGCCACGGCTGCAATATCGCGGGTATCTATGTAGTTTACTTTGCCTTCTCCGGCAGGCAGGTAGAATTTGCCTTCGTGCTTGATGGTAGCGGCATGGTAGTTCTCCAGGTTCTGCATAAATCCGGCGGGCCGCAGGAAGGTATAGGGAATCCCGCTTTCTTCAATGTAGGTTTCGATTTCGCGATGCCATCGTCCTAACAGTATGCCCGGCTCGGCTCCGGCGCCCAGTGCTGACAATCTTACCAGGTGCTTTACTTCCTTTTTCTTCGCTTCATCGATCAGGTTTTTAGCCATCTCTACCTGGTCTTCAGTAAAAGGGGTAACCAGCATCAGGCAGTCAATGTGTGTGAAAGCGGCATGCAGCGATTCCGGCTTATCGAATTCTATCTCTACGATGTCCACCCCGGGCAGTCGCTTAAGGTTTTCCCCTTTGATGACAGAGTGCACGCCTGCCCGCACTTTCACATCCTGCATGGCGAGTTGCTTGATGATCTCACGGCCCACAGTGCCCGTAGCACCGGTGACCAGTATGGTTTCTTGCATAGTTTTTTTCCTTAGAGGTTGTGTAG
>NZ_JSYF01000158.1:0-5582 GCF_054824225.1 Pontibacter sp. HJ8 | reverse complement strand
CGCAACACATCCTCATCTTCTGAATAGTCATCGGCCAGGTGCTGCTCCCAGTTCCTGTTGATGATGATCGTCCACTCGTCCTGTCCGGGAATGGTGAACAGGGCATACTTGCCGGCCGGCAGTTGTTTCCCTCCCAGGGTGATGTCCGTGTCCGTGGAGAGGGTCGTAGCCGAGTGGGCACCCGTCACCCATACCTGGTTGTAGGCCACCAGACCACCCCATATCACACGCCCGCGCACCGCAGGTGAATGGTAGTTTATCAGGATGTGCGCGTTCCCGACCTGCCCGTGGGCTTCTGCTTTGAGGCTCCCTTTCATGGTGTCCGGCGCTGCCTGCGCCTGAATGACCAAGCCTTCCACCGGCATTTCAGGTGCATGGGTAGTATGTTGCGCGTTCTCTGCCGGCGGTTCCTGTTCCTGCGCCGGCTGGCTGCAGTAAGTGAGCGTGGAGCAAAGCAGCAGGATCAGAAAGGAATTAGACAATTTAGAGTTCATGGGTTTGACGATAGGTATAGCAAGACAAAAAAGGATACAATTTCATACAGCAGAATGCTAGCCGGCAAGGGCTTACTATCTAAAGTTTTTACTCCTGCAAATGTAGGAATTAAGTAAAGACATACGGGTTGAAAATTGAAAATGAACTACAGAATGTAACCGGCCTGCACAAGCAGGCATAACAGGTGCACTCTCATCTGCCTCTTCCGCATGCATTCGTAGGACTACTATACCTGGTCATTCACAAGTGGAAAGCTGCTCAGAAATAAATGCCTCCCTTCCTGATTCCGTACCAAACCGGCGTACCTACACAATGCGCCGGTTTTTTTATTCCTCTTTTGCTTGAACTGCAACAAGTTAGCGAAGTTCTTGAGTATACTTCTACTATGGACCACGACCACCATCCCTCTCCTGAAAATCAGCAGCAGGCCCGCCACCAGAAAGACCAGGTAACGGAAAAGCTGGAAGAAAAGACGCTGCACGGCCATGAGCAAGCCATGCACGCAGATACCACCGGCCATCCGCCGCACGGCGGCCACGGCCATGACCACCACCGCATGATGATCGACGACTTCCGGCGCAGGTTCTGGGTTTCGCTGGTGCTGTCTATACCTGTCATCCTCCTGAGTCCGATGGTGCAGCACATCCTGGGGTTCTCGTTGGCTATACCTTACAGTATGTACATCGCTTTCGTGCTCTCTTCTGTTATCTACTTTTACGGCGGCTGGCCTTTCCTAACAGGTTTGGTCGAAGAAGTAAAGAAGGGCGCGCCCGGTATGATGACACTGATTGGGGTAGCCATTTCGGTCGCCTACCTCTACAGCACGGCCATTGTTTTTGGGCTGCAGGGTATGGACTTTTTCTGGGAGCTGGCCACCCTGATCGTGATCATGCTGCTCGGGCACTGGATCGAGATGAAGTCAGTGCTGGGCGCTTCCAAAGCGCTGGAGCTGCTCGTGAGCATGATGCCGGCTGAGGCCATGCTGATCAAAGATGGCGAAACGGTGCACGTACGCATAGAAGACCTGCAAAAAGGTGACCTGATCTTGATCAAACCCGGCGAGAAAGTACCGGCCGACGGCATAGTAGAAGAAGGTGAAAGCCACCTGAATGAAAGCATGCTGACCGGCGAGAGCAAACCGGTCAAAAAAACAAATGGCGACAAAGTGATCGGGGGCGCCATTAACGGCAACGGTTCCTTGCAGGTGCGGGTGGAACATACCGGCAAAGAGAGTTACCTCAACAAGGTGATCACCCTGGTGCAGGAAGCTCAGAAAACCAAATCGGAAACGCAGCGCCTGGCAGACCGCGCCGCTAGGTGGCTCACCTACATTGCCCTTATCGCCGGCTTCGGAACGTTTGCCGTTTGGTTAATGCTGGGCCAGGAACTTGCGTTTGCCCTGGAGCGCATGGTTACCGTGATGGTCATCTCCTGTCCGCATGCGCTGGGGCTGGCCATACCGCTGGTCGTGGCTATCTCTACCGCCGTTTCGGCCAATAACGGGCTGCTCATACGCAACCGCACGGCCTTCGAAAATGCCCGCAGGATCACCACCATCCTCTTTGATAAAACCGGTACTTTAACCCAGGGTTCACATGCAATAGCTGCCGTCGTGGCCTTTGCTGCCACCCCGGACGCGCGTGAAATGCTGCGTCTGGCAGCTGGTGTGGAGCAGCATTCAGAGCACTTTATAGGTCAGGGTATACTGCGCAAAGTCAAAGAAGAAGGTATAGCAGTGCCTCCCTCCCAGGCTTTCAACTACCTGCCGGGCAAAGGACTGGAAGGTATGGTAGAAGACAAAGACGTGAAGGTAGTCGGCCCGAACTATATCGCTGAATTTCAGATTAGGGTGCCTGCCAGCAAGGCAGAAGAAGGCGTTGAAACCGTGGTATACGTGCTGGTGAACGGGAAGGCCGTCGGCTACATCAGCATGCGCGACCAGCTACGCGAAGAGTCGGCGGAGGCCATCCGCATACTCAAAGAAAATGACATACAGAACCTGTTGCTGACAGGCGACAACGAACGGGTGGCCAAAAGCGTGAGCGACAAGTTGCACATGGACGGCTACCTGGCCAACGTGCTGCCCCACCAGAAACAGGAGAAGGTGAAGGAGCTACAGGCCAGAGGCGAGTTTGTGGCCATGACGGGCGATGGCGTAAACGATGCCCCTGCCCTGGCACAGGCAGATGTTGGGATTGCCGTCGGCTCGGGCACCGATGTGGCCGCCGAAACAGCCGACATCATCCTGGTCAACAGCAATCCGCAGGACATTGCCAAACTGATCCTCTTCGGGAAAGCCACCCACCGAAAAATGATCCAGAACCTGATCTGGGCCACCGGCTACAACGTGATCGCGCTGCCCCTGGCGGCAGGTGTGCTCTACAACCAGGGCATTATGGTGTCGCCAGCTGTAGGGGCCGCTCTCATGAGCCTGAGTACCGTGATCGTGGCCATCAATGCGCAGTTGCTGCGCAGGCAGATCAAGTAAGTGCTTGCAGTGATACAACCATACTGCTGCCAGTAGGCGTAACTAAAGAATTTGGCATACCTAAAACTTCTATAAGATGAAAAAACTGTACTTACTCCTGTCCGCCTGCCTGCTCCTGATGCTAACGGGTTGCCAACGATCCGAAACTGCAGATGAGATTCTTCGGGATGAGCAGACGCGCGGGGAAATCTATACCGCTATCCTGGACGATGAAGCAATGCAGAATGAAATCATGACCCTGATGCGGGAGCGGAATACAAGTGGCCCTATGATGGGCAGGGGCGCCATGATGGGAGACAGCATGCGCATGTCAGGTATGAACCAAGGGCAGATCAAAGCGCAAATGAGACAGCTGCTGGCTCTTTGCGCAACCGATTCTGCCGCCTGCAACATGCTGTCTCAAACGATGATGCAGAACCGTGCTATGATGGGCAAGATGATGCAGCAAATGCAGCGCCGTGGGATGCTGGACTCGGCTTGTATGCAGCAGTTGATGCGCCAGCTAGGCAGGTAATATAAAGGAGCCAAAGCCTGGTATCCCCCTTCCCGGATACAGGTATACGCTCCCCAAAATACCCAGACACATGAAATACTTATACCTGCTATACCTGCTTTCAGTTACTGCCGGTGCGCTGCCGGTCAGCGCACAACACGAGCACCACCAGAAGCAAAAACTGCCACAGGATACTCTCCAGCATATGCAGCACGGGGACATGCAGCATGGCCCTACCATGTCACATGCTTTTTCGCGCAACCTGCCCATGAACCGCAACGCTTCCGGCACGGGTTGGCTGCCTGACGAGTCGCCCATGTACGGGAACATGTTCCACCACAGCAGCTGGATGTTTATGCTGCACTATAACGCATTTGTGCGCTACAACAAGCAGGACATTTTCGAGAGCGGCAACCGGGGCGACAGTCAGTTCGACATCCCCAACTGGCTCATGTTCATGGGGCGGCGCCCTGTAGGACACCGCGGACTTTTCCGGTTCAGCGCCATGCTCTCGCTGGATCCGCTCACGGTGGGAGGCAACGGTTATCCCCTGCTTTTCCAGACCGGCGAGACTTACCAGGGCCGTCCTTTGATCGATCGCCAGCACCCGCACGACCTGGTCAGTGAGCTCTCTGTCGGCTACACGCACATGCTCTCCCCGGATGCGGATGTGTTCCTGTATCTGGGCTATCCCGGTGAGCCCGCCCTCAGCAACGTGGCCTTTATGCACCGCCCCTCGGCACTCAATAATCCGGACTCTCCCCTGGGGCACCACTGGCAGGATGCCACCCACATCACATTTGGCGTTGCCACACTTGGTGTCCGTTACCAGAACCTCAAACTGGAAGGCTCATCGTTTACAGGTCGGGAGCCCAATGAAGAGCGTTATGACTTCGACAAGCCCCGCTTCGACTCCCGCGCGCTGCGCCTTACCTACAACCCTACGCCACAATGGAGCCTGCAAGCTTCTACTGCTTATGTCAAGAGCCCGGAGGCAATAGAACCTGACGAGGATGTATACCGCTCTACTGCCACCGTACTGCACAGCAAAAAGCTGTCAGGCGCAGGGCGCTTCTGGACATCCACCGCCAACTGGGGCTATAACTACGTGGATCAGGACCATAAAGAACACTCCGTACTGCTGGAGTCCAATCTGCAGAATGACAAATTTGTCGTGTACGGACGCTATGAGTGGGTTCAAAAGTCAACCGGGGAGCTTGGTTTTGAGGAAGAATTATTCGGCCATGATGAGATTTTCGGGATAC
Source organism: Pontibacter sp. HJ8 (assembly GCF_054824225.1). Taxonomy (NCBI): domain Bacteria; kingdom Pseudomonadati; phylum Bacteroidota; class Cytophagia; order Cytophagales; family Hymenobacteraceae; genus Pontibacter; species Pontibacter sp. HJ8. The sequence continues at coordinate 841 of NZ_JSYF01000158.1, read as the reverse complement.
ACGCCTTGACGGTGGGCACTAACAGGCAGGTGTTCCGGCTTGGCCCAGCTAATCTGCACCTGGGAGCACAGGTATCAGCTTTCCGGGCCGAGCGTCCGCTGCATCCTTATTACGGCAAGCTTCCTTTGAGCGGTCAGGTATACCTGCGCCTGTTCCCGTCCCTGATGATGCCTTAAGATAAATGGGCCCGAACAGCCTAATTCATTTTAGAACGGCTGCTAAAACCTGTATCCGCTTACGAATCGAACTGTATGCAGGAGCACTTTGGAATAACTGGCATCGTCTGCACCGCGGTCGTCCTGACAGATCTGGTAGCTACTGCCCCATTGTTCCAGGTTATTCTTAAAAAACCTTGATCTGGAAGCCTCAGGCCCGATAGAGAAAAATTTTGTAAAAAAATAATTGCAGTCCGGCAACTATTATCGTAATATTACGATAATAAATAAATACGATGGGTATATCAAAATCAGAGCAGTTCACAGAGGCCGACGTTACCATGGCCAGATACGCCAAGGCATTGGCGCATCCGGCGCGCGTAGCCATTCTGCGGATATTGCTGGAACGCAGAGCCTGTATCTGCGGCGACATCGTGGAAGAGCTTCCCTTGTCGCAGTCGACAGTGTCCCAGCACCTGAAGGAGCTGAAAGATGCTGGCCTGATCCAGGGAGACATCGACGGCAAGAAGGTATGCTACTGCATCAATGAGCAGGCCTGGAAGCAGGCGCAGCAAATGCTGCAGGTATTGTTTGCCAATTATGTTCCCTGCAATACAGGCTGCTGTTAAAAAATTTGCTTATTATCATCGTAATATACCGATACAATTTGAAAATTTAAACGAATA
>NZ_JSYF01000157.1:0-9536 GCF_054824225.1 Pontibacter sp. HJ8 | reverse complement strand
AAGTTCGGTTACTATCTTCTTGCGGTAAGTGCCTGCCTCTTCCAGGGAATCTATGTAGCGCTTTGCCTCTTGCTTCTCATCCTCGTTTTGATAGAAGATGGCCGAGCGATATTGCTTCCCTACATCTGGTCCCTGTCTGTTCAGGGTTGTGGGATCATGGGTGGCAAAAAACACTTCCAGCAGCTCCCGATACGAGATCTCAGCGGGATTATAGTATACCTGTACCCCTTCTGCATGGCCCGTTTTGCCAGAACTTACCTGCTGATAAGTTGGTTTAGACTCCCTCCCGCCTGTATAGCCTGAAATCACTTTATGTACTCCCTGCAGGCGCTCAAAGTAAGCCTCGGTACACCAGAAGCATCCGCCGGCAAACGTTGCCGTCTCTAAATGCGTCGTATCCGTAGTACTGTCGCCATAGGAAAAGGAACTGGCCTCTAACTGCGCTCGCTCTGTGGTTGACTCCGTGCAAGACCAGAGCAGCAGGAATACAGGGAATAGGAAAAATGTATGTATTTTCTTCATGGTAAGTGCACCTATTACTTAAGCTACGGGAATAAATAGAGTCGCGGTATAGTTATAGTTTCAGGCAAGCCATCAGGCTTGCAGGTGTCGGTTAGAGCCTAACAAATAACCAATCCCAAAGTTTAAGCGGGCAATAATCCGGCCAGGAATCCATTTACTCGCCGTGTTTTTTATCAGCGATCACTTTGTCAAAGTCCCACTCGATGCGGTGCCGGAAAGGCTTTCGCCTTACCTCACAAACCCTTTTGGTGCAGACCGTACAGGAAGCTTCCACACAGGGATCAGTATGCACAAATAACTCAATGTCGGGATCAATTTTCTCTTTGACCAGTTCGCCTACTGCTTCAACCTCTTCATGCGCCTGCAAAACCGTCAGGTACCAGGGTACGGTGAGGTGACAATCAATGTGCAGCGTATTGCCATACTTGATCACGCGCAGGTTATGAATATCAATCCAGTTCTCCCGCCGGTTCTCGTTGAGTACCCGCACGATCCGCTTGAGCAGTTCGTAATCAGCCTCATCCATGATGCCTGCCAGGGCCGTGCGCAATATGCGAAAACCGGTATAGCAGATAAAGGCACCAAAAATAATAGCCACTGCACTATCCAGCCAGATCTCACCAGTGATGTAGATCAGCAATAGCCCCACAATTATACCTGCCGTAGAGTAGGCGTCTGTTTTGAGGTGCTTCCCTCCTGCTACCAATACCAAAGAGTTGGACAGATTCCCCCTGCGCTCCGTGATATAGCCTATGACGTAGTTGACGATACCGGATCCGGCTGTCAGGTAAATACCAATATCCAGGCGGGTGAGCTCGTGCGGATCGAAGAGATTGTAAACTGACTTCAGGATGATAGCTCCGCCTGCCACCACAATGAGGGAACCCTCCAGTGTAGCCGCTACAAATTCTATTTTCCCGTGCCCGTAAGGATGATTCAGATCCCGGGGACGCGCGGAAAGTATGAGGCTGTAAAGTGAAACGGTGCCGGCTACGACGTTGATAATGGACTCCAGGGCATCGGTCAGGATGGCATTGGAACTGGTCAGGTAATAGGCGACAAATTTGGCTACCATCAACAACACACCCACAACCACTACCAGTAGTTGCAGCCGCACGTTATCGCTTTGTCTCTGCAGGATTTTTCTCATTTATTTCGATAGCCTCCCTAAGAAATTCGCCCCTGAAAAATGTGGTCAGTTTTTAAAAAGAAGGCAAGGCCATTTCTGAAGCAAGATACAATAATTAAACGGGAGGTGTTCACTTCCGGACCACGTCGGATCAAACTATAGGTATACGATAAAGCAGCATACGGCTCCATACCGATACGGAAATGAGGCAGCAGCAAACTGTACTATTCCGTAACCAGCGACAGGGCAATTAAATTCAAAAATCGGGCAGGTCTAAAGCGATTAATAAAGCGTGTCGGTGAGATCTAACCAGTTTGGGTTCATCGATTCCACGAGGCGTGAGGTTTCCTCCAGGCTGCAGGCTTTGATGTGCCGTTCCCGCACGAGCGCCACCTCTTCCATATCGTAGTGTTCGTAGTATACCAGTTTGGGCTTGCGGGCAGGTTCACCGCTTTTCGGCACATAGTGTTGCAGGTTGTCCGAAACCCCGATGTTCAGGTCTGACTGTGGCTGCTCCCCAAAGATATATACAAAGTAGTGGCCTTGCTGTGCTTGCATATGAGTGTTCTTTTAGATTTCATTATACGCAGCTACCGGTACCTCGTTTTGGTTTGAAGATATTATTAGAAAGAGATCGTTTGCGGGATGTTATACAGCTATTGGCGTTGTTGCAGCAGTATCGGTTCAATAGATTGGAGCGAAGTAGCTGGTAGGTATAGCTAATACTGATCCAGCCAATCGAGGGCTTCCTGAACTGAGAAAAAAGTTTTGATTTCCATTTCTTTATAAAGCGCGATAGCGTTGTCAATGCCTAGCTGGGTAAAGAAATCAGGGGAATACACCCAGGCAAAATATTCAACTCCGGCTTCGCTCAGGGCAGGCAGCCATACCCTGCCAAGCCATTCAGACGCGCCCGAATGCCCGGGCACTTTGGAATTATTATTGAGAATTTTCCGGACCGGATTTTCCTTAACACATTTGAGCATTTGCTCGCAGCCCTTATGCCCTCTGTTCGAATCAAGCACACCTGTCCATTCAGCAGTAAGTAACTGATTGTCAGCAACCAGCTTTACTTCCAGAAAGTCATTCTTAAACAGGATTTTGCTACTATCTTTCCCCACAAACAGCATGGCCAACGTTCCTTCTCTTTTCTTGTACTTTTAACTTTAAAAATGCGCTCAAGTTACCTCAATGTTCTTAATCATTAAACTATCCTAATAAAACAGTTTTTATTTGAATTTTTTATATCGTATATACTGTTCTAAGCTTGTAACTTACCTACTACGGGCAATTCATACATGCGGATATTCCACAATAAGTACTGCGCAATTCATTACTATACAGACCAAAGTTTACTACTCCTGGAGTGGCTCTCCCAACCCGACATAAAGTCCCTCCTGTCCGTTTACAACAAAGGCATAGACTTCGCCATTCAGTGCAGAGCCGAGAACTGGATAGCGGACAATCACAGAGGTATAAACCTGGATGTATCCATGCAACGTGCGCTGGCAGAACTGAGTGCCGATCGCCTGCAGCACTCCAGTATCAGACGCTTTGCCCGGGTTGTGCCGTTGGATATTTTTCAGGAAATGGTTTCGCATCAGCTTGTCCGTATGTTCAACCAGCATGCTACTAACCGGATCCGTTTCGAATTGTTCAGTAATGCGGAAGATGCCCGCTACTGGGTGCAGCAGGAGGACGCTATACCTGCTTACGCCTGACCGGAACGATCCAACTGCCTTTGGCGTACTCCTAAGCAGAAAGGAGACCGCATAATGGCACTTGGCCCGAAACTGATAGAAAAACTGAACAAAGTATTTGCGCCGGACACCCGGCTGGATATGAATTACAATGGCAAAGACCTGACGGTGATCACCAATGAACTGGGTGAGCCCATCACCTTATTCATTGGAAAGCGGCAGGAAGATGGTGCCATAGCCGGAGAGCGTTACGTTCGCAAAATCATCCGCGACCAGAACACCCAAAAGATACAACGCAGCCACTGGGACCTGAAGGGTAAAGTAAGCCGCAGCAGTTAATTCTTTGCAACCTAGAGTTCCTGCATATCAAAATCTTTTCCGCGGCCGTACTGCAGGAGCTCGTGCAACAGATAGGTATCGAGTGTTCGCAGATCCTTTACCAGGAATGCTCCCTCTTCGGGCATGTCTACCACCTGAAATTCAAATTGCTCCCCGTAGTTCTGCAACACATACTTCTTCCCTTTTCTCAGGTTATCAAATGATATAGCCATACCCGCTCCTCTCGTTTTTTATTCAGGCAGCAAGTATAGCCTGCCTTTTGTTCAATTCTAAACCTTTACGCTAATTTAAATTTGAAGGTATAGGCCCGGCCCTGCTGATTGCAAAATATTGCGGTATGGCCGGATGCCCGATAAGCCTTACCTTTGCAGGTATAACAAAAGAACTGTGCTGGAAATACTGTATGAAGATGAGCGCTATGTAGCCGTAAACAAGCCCAACGGGCTGCTGGTACACCGCACGCGCATTGCTGAAGAGAAAAAGGAGTTTGCCCTGCAGATGCTCCGGGACCAACTGGGCTACCAGGTATACGCCGTGCACCGCCTGGACCGGGGCACGTCCGGGGTATTGCTATTTGCCAAAAGTCCCGAAGCGACCGGATTGCTTGTAAAGGCTTTTGAAGAGAGAGAAGTGAACAAGCTTTACTATGCCATCGTGCGGGGGTATGCGCCTGAACAGGATACCATCGACAGCCCCATCCGCCCGGACAAAGACCACAAGCACAAAGCGCCGCAGGATGCCGTAACGCATTACACTCGCCTGGCTACCATAGAGCTTCCTATACCTGTAGGAAGGTATAGTACTGCCCGTTACTCCCTGGTGCAGGTGCAACCTGAAACCGGGCGTATGCACCAGATCCGAAAGCATTTTGCTCACATCCGGCACTACATTGTCGGGGATAAAAGGCACGGTGACTGGCGTCATAACCAGATGTTCCTGGAAGAACTGCACAGCCCCTACTTGCTCCTGCATGCCGGCTTGCTGGAATTCATTCATCCTGTAACCGGGGAGAAAGTATCCATTGCAGCTCCTATGCCGCAGAACATGCACCGCTTGTGCCTGCAGTTTGGCTGGGAAGAAATTTTGCAAAAGGAAGGCGTTACCGTTGTGGTCGGCAGCCTATGAGGGGTACAGCATCCGCTTCACCATCTCCACCTGCAGGTTGGCGACCAGTGCGTTTCTGGAATCGGAATTCAGGGCGGTGAGCAGGTAGGCTACAGGAGATAAGCGCCAGTCCTGCACTACTTCGCCGTTGCGGGACCTGTACACGACTTTGAAATTCTCCTGCAAGGGCATGTGGAGGCAGTTGCATACCTCGGTTGCCCGTTTAACGGCAAGGCTGAGCTCTTGGAGGTTATTACAGCCATGCTGTTCCAGCAGTTCGCTGGCGTAACAGGTCAGGTTGCGGTCGGCCAGGCTGTCCACAAAGCTTTCCAACGGGCTATTGATGGTGGTATGATCCAGGGTCATTAACATGGCTGCTCCGGCTTAGGGTAACACGATTCCAGTACTTCCTACTTCCTTATACATTGGCTGCTTTGCGCTGATGTAATTCCCGCAACTGCAGCATCAGGCTACGCTCTTCTTCTGACAGGTGAATGGGGAGCTGTACTTCTATCTTTACGTACAAATCGCCGTACTGATCAGGCTTCCCATACACTGGCATGCCCTTGCCGCGCAAACGCAAAGTTTTGCCATTCTGGGTGCCGGCAGGTATTTTCAGTTTAATCTGCCCGGTGAGTGTGTTTACCTGCACTTCTCCTCCCAGTATAGCCGTGTACATGTCCAGGTTGAGACGCGTATGCAGATCATCACCCTGCCGCTCAAATCCGGGATGTGGCTGCACCTGCACCCGCATGTACAGGTCGCCGGGCGTGCCGCCTCCCATGGCCGGACCGCCTTTGCCTTTGATGCGAAGTACCTGCTCGTTGGCTACGCCGGGTTTGGTCGTAATGCGCAGTTGCTGTCCATTAACAGTCAGCTGACGGGAAGTTCCGTTGTAAGCTTCCTCCAGTGTGATGCTCATTTCGCCTTCATAATCCTGTCCTTTGGCTGCCCGGGCCCGGCTTCCCCGGAATTCGCCTGTTTGCTGGGCGAAGCCACCGCCAAAAAACTGTTCAAAGAAATCCGAAAAGCCGCTTCCGCCGAACATGTCGCTGGCGTCGCCTTCGTAGCGGGTACCCCGGAAGCCACCACCCGGCTGTCCTCTGTACTGGCCTGCGCCCTGCTGGAACTGGCGCCAATTGGCTCCCAGCTCGTTGTACTGCTTTCGCTTCTGCTCGTCTCCCAGTACCTCGTAGGCTTCGCTGATGTCCTTGAATTTTTCTTCGGCAGCCTTGTCGCCTTTGGTTTTGTCAGGATGATATTTTTTGGCCAGTGCACGGTAAGCCTTTTTGATATCGGCCTGCGAAGCAGACTTCTCTACACCCAGTATCTTGTAGTAGTCCTTGTAGTCCATGCAGTAAATGTTTTCGCTTCAAGATAAATAAATTCCTTCCGCTTTACAGGTATAAAACGCAATAAAAGAGCAGTAGTTATCAGGCCGGAAGCAAAAAACGAAGCACCCCTTTGCGGAGGTGCTTCGTTTCTGAAAGCCAATGCTTCTGCTAATTAGATCGTGTCTGTTACAACCAGCAGCGCGTAAATGATACCAGGAATGATACCCAGCAACCACAGGATGATACTGATCCAGAAAGAAGTCCCGATGCCATCATGCAGGAAAACGGCCAAAGGTGGAATCAGGATAGCCAGGATGATCTCAATGATGTTCGTTCCGCCGCCACGATCCTGTTTTAGCACTTCACGGAATTCTTTCTTGAATTCTTTTTTCTCAGCCTTCGTCATGGAAGCGATACGCTCCTTAGCCATGGCCAATGCCTCTGCTTCCGTGATCGTAACTTTTTCAGAAACTGCCGCAGCAACCGGCGCTACTTTCGGAGCAGGAGCTGCAGTTGCAACCGGAACGGCTACGCTCGCTTCCAGTACGGGCTCTTCCACTACCTTTGGAGTGGCTTTCTTTTCAGCAGCTGCTAAGGCTACTTCCGTCATGGTCATCTGAGGCATTGCCTCCTGGTCAGCGGCAGGTTTCTTCTTCAGCTCTTGGTAAGGTGCTTGCTTGTTGGCCGCAAATTCATAGTACTTGGCTGAGCTACAGGCAAACATCAGTTGCGCTGCCACCAGCACCAGTACCAGGTTAAGTAAACTTTTCAATCTCATAGTTTTAGGAATTTAAGGTAATACATATTGCAGCAGATGCCGGAGCTTTCTACAGCACCATCAAATATACACGAACAGCTGTCATTTTATATGCAGAACTCTTCATATATATCTAACAGTACTTATAATTGACGTTTTTTGTTATTCAAAATCACTTTTTGTTAGTAACCGGCTTATTTGAGAGAGAGCTCCTCCTGCTTTTCCTCCAGCATGAGCTGCAAGGTACTGCGCAGGAGCTGCTTCAGCCGTTGCCAGCCAGGCCCGTTTTCTTCCGGAAACTTCTGATTGATTTCTATTTCGATCCCGGCGTACTGATCGGGGGTAAATTTGCGCCGCAGGTAGGTAGGAAAACCATCTGCTATACCCAGGTAGGGGTAGTTGAAGCGAACGTTCAGCTGCTTGTCCTGCTGCAGGAGCGCAGCTTTCCATTTTTTGCAAATGGTCCGTTCCAGTTTGCGTTTGGGGTCGTATAGGAGACCTACATCGGCCTGCCGCTCCTCCCCCTCCAGCACCGGCGTAAAGCTGTGCACGGACACATGCAGCACGCGTCTCCCGGCCGAAACCAGATCCCGCACCATGTGTTCCACTTCCTGGCGGTAAGGTACATAGTACTCCTTGAGCACCTGTAGTTTAGCTTTATCAGACAGGCCTTTGCTAAACTCAGAAAAGAGCTTCGGGTGACCTTCCGAACGGTTTAACTCTACCAGAAGTCGGGTCGTTTCCGAATAAAAACTGACGTCCGCTACCTGTTTCATGCTGTTGAACAGGTCCAGGGCACCAATGTCATAGCCGTAGTGTGTCTGCAGCACATCTTCATGACCTTTAAATAATTCTTCATACGCAGGAGGCACTCTGTTGCCTCCGTGTTCACAAGTCAGTAACAGTTTTAGCATAGTTTGTCCGGGATAAAGACTGCGCCCTGCTGCAGGCAGCGGGCAAGAGCAGCGTATACCTCTTTAATTTTTTCCTGGGTAGGGTTCTCTCCGATTGCCTCCACAATCCGCTTGGACAGGCAGCCCCGCGAAAGAATCACATTGAGTGCATGGGCTATTTCCGGCTGCTCTTCCGGCGTCATGGTTTCCTGTACCAGGTGCTGCCACAGCTCGCCCACCGTACAGTTATCCGTACACTCAAAGCCAAAGCAACGGATGAACTCCCTATCCGTTATCACCGTTTCCTGTCCGCTCCGGATCACCTGCAACAGCAGGTCCGACAACCTGTTTTCGTCCCAGCGCTTTAGTTCCGGAAGCTTCACCCAGCGCTCTGCTACCAGTGCCTGCACGGTGGCTACAATCGCCTGCAGCACAGCCAGGTCAGCCAGGGGGCTCTCCTGTATGTCGATCAGCCGGATCTCGATGGCATTCCGGTCAAAACGGGCAATGGCCCCGCGCGAATTCAAAAACTCCTCCTGCAGCACTCCCTCCGGATCGTAGGGGGCAACGGCCACATACATCTTCTGCAGGATCTGCTCTTCATACTCCTGCCGGCTGAAGACCGCTTCGGGTACTACTTTACCGGCGATGGCCGGCACTTTGTCCTGGTTGTGGCGGTATACCTCCAGCCGCGTGTCCAGTAGTCCGGAAATCTGGCCATCCAGCACAGGAGAAGAAGCTGCAATAGCCGGTATGAGCGGGAGCACCATGCGGATGGCGGCATGCAGTTTCCCGAACTCCTCGTCGTTGCCGAAAGGCAGATTCAGGTGCGTGCTCTGGAGGTTGGCCCAGCCGTGGCCCCGGCAATCGAAGATGCGGTTATAGGCTTCGTAAATGGCATTGTGCTCGTGCGGCCAAAGGGCTGTATCGGTATAGGGGTTCATGAGCGGATGTGCGCCAGTCGGCAGCAGCATGGCATGGTGCTTTTCGAGCATCTGGTTGATCTTCTGCACATGCGCCAGAAATTTGTGTTCCAGTCCCTTGAGTGAATCAGCAGGCTCCTGTGTTTTCAGCTCCACCACATGCAGCACCAGTTCATTGGACCAGGCCATGTCCCCGAATTCCACATCCGATACATAAGCTCCTACCTGATCATAGATCAGTTTATCCGTGATGGGCTTTACCTGGAGTGTGTCCTTATCCACGATCATGTACTCCATCTCCACGCCATAGCCTTCAAATAAATGCAGTGTTCTGGTGCTAGCGCTATTCATCTGTTCGAACGTTTTTGTTGTCATCTATGCGTTTTTTTATGGATTTCAGGATGGAGAGGTAGAGCTCCTTTTTGAGTATCTGATCTTCACAACCGGAGTCGATACTGGGGTTATCGTTTACCTCGATCACATACGCCTTCCCGTCAATCTCTTTGAGGTCTACCCCGTACAAGCCGTCCCCGATGAGGTTTGCCGCTTTCATAGCGGTGTGCAGCACTGTAAAAGGCACCTCTTCAAACGGAACTGTCTCATGATCTCCTTCCGTGTCATTTTTCTTTTTGCCGTTCCAGTTGTAAATCTGCCAGTGGCCTTTAGCCATAAAATACTTACAGGCATACAAGGGCTGCTTATCCAGTATACCGATGCGCCAGTCGAAGTCGGTCGGTGTGAACTCCTGCCCGATGACCAGCTCCGAGTCGGCCAGCATTTCGTCCAGCTCTTTTTCAAGACTCTCATGGTCTTTTGCTTTGACCACCCCCTGCGA
>NZ_JSYF01000156.1:0-4332 GCF_054824225.1 Pontibacter sp. HJ8 | reverse complement strand
TAGAGCTTTCACACAAGGGATAGGGCATCCATAAAAAAGAGGGCCTGCTGCCAGGCCCTCTTTTTTATGGATGCATCTGCTTTTAATAACCAGGATTCTGCTGCAGTTGCCCGCCACTGGCATCTATTTCTCTTCTCGGAATGGGTAGTACAAGGGTCGGATCGTTCCAGGGTAGGGTATAGGTTACTTCGCCGGTTTCGGCGTCGCGGCCCTGCAAATCTGTTTTTGTCCTGCGCAGGTCGTGTATCCGGGCACCTTCATAGGCGAGTTCCAGGCGCCGCTCCAGCAGGATGTCTTCCAGGGTCACGCTTGAAAGTTCTGCTACACCTGCTCTGTTACGGATCATATTGATATCTTCCAGAGGCGTAGCACCCACTGATGTGCCCAGTCTTGCATTCGCTTCTGCCCGTATCAGGTACATTTCTGCCAGGCGAACAATAGGCAGGTTTTGTCCCGGGCTGAGCCATTTACTTGCATAAATACGGCCGGCCCGCCTTCCGCTACCAATGTAGAAAAGCTCTGTCAGGCGGGTATCATTCTCCTCATACAAGTCATAGGTAGTATACCGGTTGGGGTTGAGGTCTGGATCAAAATCGCTGATGATCTGCACATCCCCTCTGCCTATACCAGGCAAACTGGCATAGAACGTAGCCAAGCCTTCGTTTGCATCGCCGGCGTTGTTCTGGTCGTTCTGCTGGATCTCAAATATAGATTCCGCTGTGTTGTCATTGCGGAAGGCAGCCGAAACAGTAGGGTTAAGCCGGTAAAGGCCGCTTTGTATTACCCGGTCTGCCTCATCACGTGCTGAGGCAAAATCACTTTTTTGCAGGTACACCCTTGCCAGAAAGGCACTCGCAGCATAGGTGGTAGCGCGGTTTTCGTTTATATCCGGCAGCAGTGTTTTGGCACTTTGCAGGTCCTGTATGATCTGCGTGTAGACGGCTGCAACACTTGCGCGGTCATACAGTGTTCGGGCTTCGGTTTCGGTAGTGGCTGGCGTTGTTTTTATAATTATCCCAAGATTTTGAGCAGGATCTCCATCATTCCAGTCCATGGCATAGAGCCTTACCAATTCAAAATGCATGATGCCTCTTACAAAAAGTGCTTCACCTTCTATCCGGTCGCGCTGCTCCTGGTCCTCTACCACATCCAGGTTGCTCAGGACGATATTCGCCAGGTTGATGGCTTTGTAGGCCTCTATCCAGGTGGTTCTGGCGGTGGAATTGTTTTCTGTCATGGATTTGTTCTCCAACTCCCGGTAGGTCTGGAAAGTGCCCCGCCAGCGCAGGTTTTCTTCCGCACCCAGTAATTCCGGCATCAGAATGAGATCAGTGCCATAGAGTTCAGGTTCTCCCAATATAGAGTACATGCCAATCACGGCACTCTCCAGGTCGTCGGCTGTGTTGATGGCATCGGCTGCGTTTACACCCTGCTGTGGTTCCACGTCCAGCAGGTCATCACAGGCGGTTGTACCTAACAGGGCCAGCAGCATGATCGTCAGTATCTTATTTTTCAGTTTCATGATTTCAGGTTTTGGTGATTAAAGTCCGATATTGACACCTATCGTGAAGGTCTTGGCTAGCGGCGGTGTATAAAAATCGTGGCCAAGGGTGACATTGCTGCGGCCAAAGTAGGTGGTGTTCACTTCCGGGTCGTAGCCTTCATAACTGGTAAAAGTGTGAAGATTGGTGCCTTGCAGGTAGATCTTGGCGGAGGTAAGCTTAAACCTGCTGATCAGTGCTGCCGGAATGTTATAGCCTAAGTTGACATAATTGATGCGCAGGAAAGAACCGTCCTGTACCCACCGGGAGGATTTACCTGCTCCGTTTCCTGCATAGAGCCGGGCTTGCGGCACATCGGTTACATCTCCGGGCTGCCGCCATCTGTCCAACTGGTCTATCGTCTGGTTATCGAAATAATCGGCGCTAACCGACTGGAAATAACCAGCTACGTTGAAGAGGTCGTTGCCCTCCACAAACTGCAACAGAATGCCCAGATCAAACCCTTTAAAAGAGAAGTTGTTGGTTAAGCCACCCAGAAAATCAGGGTTCGGATCACCTATTTTCTGATCTTCGGCCAGGCTATAGTCGTTCGTGGTTTCATTGCTGCCGGCCCTGACGTAGTACAAGGCATCCCCGTTCGCTGGATCGGCACCAGCAAACTTAGGACCCCAGAAAACACCCATTGGCTCGCCCTCTCGGATCTGGCCTACAAAGCGGTCTCCACCAAAAATGGTAGAACCGTTCAGGTCAGTAACTTTATTCCTGTTGCGGGCTATGTTAAAACTGGTTGTCCACTCAAAAGCGCCAACCAGGTTGCGGGTGTTTATAACGAACTCAAGTCCTTTGTTTTCCAGTTTGCCCAGGTTCTTTGTGATGATGGTAAAACCATTGTAAGCAGGTATAGGCAGCTCAAGCAGCAGGTCGTTGGTATTTTTAATGTAATAATCTATCTCGCCTGTAACCCGGTCATCAAACAAGCCATAGTCGAGGCCCACATCAAACTGTGTTGTTTTTTCCCATTGCAGGTCTTCGTTTGGCAAGGTGGTAAGCACTATGCCTGACTGGTCTGAATAGAAAATGGCCTCGTAGAGGGCCAAAGGTGCAAAGTTGCCAATCTCGGCATTACCCGTAATACCATAGCTGGCTCTTAGTTTCAGGAAGCTAAGGGCATTTAGTCCTTCCATAAACGGTTCCTGGTTGATGATCCATCCTGCAGAGGCTGCTGGGAAAGTGCCATAGCGGTTGCCTTCCCCAAACCTGGAAGAACCATCGATTCGCACGCTGCCGGTGAACAGGTAACGCTCTCTGAACACGTAGTTGGCGCGGGCAAAGTAGGAAGCAAAGTTATAGCCTGTGCCTGTGGAAGAACCACTCGTGATACGGGCAGCACTTACTATTTTCTTGAAATTATCGTTCGGAAAACCTCGTCCTTCCACCGAGGCGGCATTTGTCCTGCTGCGCTGATAGCTGAAACCGCCTAGAAGCTCTAGCTTATGAATATCATTCAGCAGGGTATTGAAAGTGAGGGTGTTGTTTGTATTATAATTGGTGGAAGTAAGCTGGTTCTGGTAACCATAACCGGTAGGTCCGCCATCTTCTGTATTACGTCCGAGGTAAATTTCCTCATTCAGGTTGAGATAGTCTATGCCATGCTCTGTTCGGAATAAGAGGTTTTTGACTAAATCGAACTCCAAAAAAGCAGTACTGATCGTTCTGTGGGTGGTAGCCTCGTTAAAACCGTCCCGCTGATCGATCAGGTTGTTGTAGTACAGTGTGTTTCTGTTTAGCTCACCGGTAGCAGGGTCTAGTTTCGGTTGTATGGGCGGAATAGCGTTTAGCTGTACCGGATTTGAAAAGGCATTGTCGTCAGAAACACGCTTGTTCAGCGTGCGGATCAGCGCAATGTTGGTGCCTACCCTAAACCGATCGCTTATGCTATGATCCAGGTTAAAGCGGCCGGAAGCCCTGTCAAACTCGTTGCCGATGATGATTCCATCCTGCGTGTTGAAATTCGTGTTGATGTAGAACCGGGTTTTTTCCGTACCTCCGTTTAGTATGACCTCATACTGCGATACGCTTCCGGTTTCGAAGGGCTCTTCCCACCAATTCTGACTATACGGGGAGTTGATGTCCAGGCCGTTGCCTTCAAATTCTTCAGCGGCATCATACCCCTCGTTTTCGGCTGCTTCCGAAAAGAGTTCAATGTATTGCTGCGCATTGAGAAACTCTCTGATTCGGGTAGCTTTGCTAAAGCCGGTATAGTAGTTAAAGTTAACATTCGTCCTGCCGGCCTTGCCACTTTTTGTTGTAATCAGCACAACACCGTTAGAAGCCCTTGAGCCATAAATGGCAGAGGCAGAGGCATCTTTCAGGATTTCAATGGATTCAATGTCGTTCGGGTTAATGTCGGCAATGGGATTGAGCGGCTCAGAATTCGTAGTGCCTAAGTCCGCTGAGGTGACCGGAATACCATCTACTACATAAAGGGGCTGGTTACTCGCTGAAACAGAAGAGGCACCTCTAATGCGGATGTTCATACCCTGTCCTAATTTGCCACTGCCCTGGTTGATATATACACCTGCTGCACGGCCTTGAAGCGTTGATTCCAGGGTTGGAGTAGGGATGTTCGCAATCTCGTCACCTGATACCCGGGCTATGTTACCTGTCAGTTCCTGCTTCAGCTGTGTACCATACCCTGTTACAACTACTTCGCTCAACTGCTTTTCGTCAGCACGCAACGTCACATTTATGGTAGATCGACCATTTACAGGGATCTCCTGGGTAGTCATACCTATGAAGCTGAAAGCCAGAGTGGCATTGGTAGACACTG
>NZ_JSYF01000155.1:0-9190 GCF_054824225.1 Pontibacter sp. HJ8 | reverse complement strand
TTAGTACATTTAATTCAAAATGAAATCATTATTTATCTTTAGATCACTGAATATAGCTAGAAAAATTCCACTTATATTTCACGCTCTTTTGTGACGAATCATACCTACAAGCATAGGCCCAATGAAATTTATTAAACTTTTAGCTGCTCTTGCTCTATCGATGAGTCTTTACGCATGCGGCTGCGAAGACGAAAACCTGGGCAAACTGGATTTCACCAATGAGCTGGTCTCTTTTTTACCTGCTCAGCCGGTAGAGGGCAAGAGTTACTACATCGCGGTAGCTGGCGGCGCTAACCAGAAAATGAAATACGTGAACACGGCTGGCCTTACCCATGTTGAGATACCTGTAAGGAAAACAAATTACAGTGGCAAATTCGACCCAAATTCCTGTAAGGAGTTTTTCACAGCTGACCAAAAAGTTTATACAAGCCAGACAGAGGGCGAGAGCCTGGCAAGTATCAGCATCACCTACAGAAAAAACGCGAGTACAGAACGTTTCAACAACATAACAGACAAAGACGATGTGGGGGATGTGATTGAATTTGTGGTTGGTTATAACAACAAGTTCCCTGAGCCAATCCTGATTGGCACCTCCAACAGCAACAACTACATCACAAACCGCACTTTCCTGTTTGCCGATGCAGCCAAAACTACGATTGACAACTATACCTATACCCAGGAGTTTTTGCCAACCTTGACCTTGGATGGGGTGCAGCACGATAATGTATACCATCTGTACTTAAACCAATCAAATCAATACAGGCCTGAGGAACAGTATGTTCAGGACCGCTATCCTGCCCTAGATTACATCGAAGGGATTTATGTAAAAGAAGGGTTCGGGATTATATATGCCTATAGTTTCAAAGACAAGCAGATTGTGCTGAGCGTAAACTAACTACAAAATCCCCATCTTCTCCAGCCGTTCCCTTAGATCTTCGGGCGAGATGAAATGGATCGATTCTATACCTAGCTTTTCTGCTGCCTCTACGTTCCGCAGGTTGTCGTCGATGAACAGGGCCTCGCTGGGGTGTACCTTATACCTTTCCAGCAGGGTATGGTAAAAGCTGTCGAAAGGCTTGCGGTTCTTCTCAGTACCAGACACCACGATGCCATCAAACCAGGCCAGGAAATCAAACCGCTCCAGGGCAATCGGGAATGTCTCTTCTGACCAGTTCGTCAAGGCGTAAATGTTGTACTCATCATGCTCTTTGAGTTCTCTGAGGATGGCGACCGTGCCTTCGATCGGCCCTCCGAGCATCTCGTCCCACCGACCATAGAAAGCCCGGATGTTCTCCTCATGCTCCGGATGCTTTCTGATCAGATAGTCGGTCGCTTCCTCCAGAGACCGGCCCGCATCCTGCTCCTCATTCCACTCCGGGGTACAGACATGCTCCAGGAAATGATACATTTCAGATTCATTGTCAAAAATCTTACGGTAGAGGTAGTGCGGGTTCCAGTCGATCAGCACAGCGCCGAGGTCGAATATGATCGTGTTTTTCATAGGTCTTGCTTCAAAATAGGTGGAGCCTAAGCACGAAAATCAGGCTGTTGGCAAAAGAAGTATACGAGATCAGCGCCAAAACAAAATGAAAGATTTTGAAACTGCTTTCAAAGTAGAGCTCCCTCATGTTGCAAAAAATCTTATTTTTACCAAAAGCACCAAACCTGCCTCACCCTTGACTGCACCAAGCCCTCTACTTCAGGTCACCGATCTGGAAACTGTTTTCTCCACACGCAGCGGCACGACCAGGGCAGTGGACAAGATAGCGTTTGAGGTGTACCCGGGTGAGACAGTGGCTATCGTGGGGGAGTCCGGTTCGGGCAAGTCGGTCACGGCGCTGTCGGTGATGCGGCTACTCCATACAACAGCCCGGTGCACGACAGGAGGAAAGGTTCTCTTTCAGTCAGCGCAACTGGGGCAGGTCGACCTGTTGCAGCTACCCCAAAAGCAGTTGCAGAAGATCCGCGGCAAGGAGATTTCGATGATTTTCCAGGAGCCGATGTCGTCGCTCAATCCCGTCTATACCTGTGGACAACAGGTGGCGGAGGTGCTGCTGCTGCATACCGGAATTTCCAAAAAAGAAGCCAGAGAACGCGCCATTGCCCTTTTTGAAAAAGCAAAGCTGCCGCAGCCCGCAAAGGTCTTCGATGCTTATCCACATGAATTATCGGGGGGGCAGAAGCAGCGGGTGATGATTGCGATGGCCATGGCCTGCGAACCGGTCCTGCTGATTGCCGATGAGCCTACCACAGCACTCGATGTCACGGTGCAGGCCCGTATGCTGCAGCTGCTGGACGAGCTGCGCGTAAAGGAGAACACAGCCGTCTTGTTCATCACCCACGATTTGGGCGTGGTGGCAGGTATAGCCGATCGCATTCTGGTAATGTATAAAGGCAAACTGGTGGAGCAGGGCAAGGTGCTGGATATCTTTACCAATCCGCAGCATCCCTATACCAAAGCCTTGCTGGCCTGCCGCCCAACCCTTTCTGTCAAACCGCAGTCGGTGCTTCCTACCATCGCTGATTTTCTCTATGAAGATGAGTCCGGGGAGATACACGAAAAGAAACCAAAGGTATACGAACCTTCTCTGGTAGATGTGGTGAATGCCTATGTGGGCACGGTGACAGGTATACAGCAACAGCGCGAAAATAGCCGGAAACCGCCCCTGCTCCGGGTAGAGAATCTAGAGGTATACTTCCCGGTACGGAAAGGCATTTTCTCCCGCACCAAAGCCTATGTCAAAGCAGTGGATGGTGTCAGTTTCGAAGTGAAGCCGGGCGAAACCGTAGCCCTGGTCGGTGAGTCCGGATGCGGCAAAACGACGCTGGGCCGGGCGATCCTGCAACTGGCGAAGCCCACCCAGGGAAGCATCATGTTTGACGGACAGGCGCTGGCCGGACTGAGTGCGGAAGAGCTGCGCAAAAGCCGCCGTAACTTCCAGATGATCTTCCAGGATCCCTACGCTTCCCTCAACCCCATGCATACCATCGGGCATGCGATTATGGAGCCGATGCGTGTGCATAAGCTATACGCCAACGACAAGGAACGCCGTGGAAAAACCATGGAACTGCTTGAGAAGGTTGGACTTACAGCGGAGCACTTTGCGCGTTATCCACAGGCATTTTCGGGAGGGCAACGCCAGCGGATCGCGATTGCCAGAGCCCTCGCGCTGCAACCCAGGCTGATTGTGTGTGACGAGTCCGTATCGGCCCTGGATGTGTCGGTGCAGGCGCAGGTGCTCAACCTGCTCAACCAACTGAAGCAGGAGTTCAACATGACCTATCTCTTCATCACCCACGACCTGGCTGTGGCCAGATACATGGCAGACCGTATCCTGGTGATGAACCAGGGGAAGATCATTGAGAGCGGCACGCCGGACCAGGTATACCAGCACCCGCAACACGAATACACCCGCCGCCTGATCCAGGCTATACCCAAAGGGGAGCCGGAAGATATCATTGCCGCGCAGCAGAAGCGGAAAACGATAAATGCAATATACCCTTCGCTATAGCTCATATATAGAACTTTCTATATAAATTCACCTGAAATTAGTGCGCTCTTTAACCAAAGCGACCCTTGCAGGCGTATAGTACCTAAACCATTTTGGTCAAAGAGTGTAATGGCCCCGGGAGACAGAATTTGCCCGGCCAGAGATAACAACATACATGAGAAGCAAAAAAGAGAACAAAGGCGGCAAAGACAAAGATGGCCGCAGCGAAAGAAGCAGCTCCCGCAGAGGAGAGTCTTCTTCCAAAAGAGGTGCAGCACCAAGAGGCGATTCATCGCGCAGAGATTCTTCTTCCAGAAGAAGCTCCTCAGACCGCAAAGGAGGCAGAGACAGGTCCGCAAAAGGCATCGTGCTGGAGATGTTCTCCAGCAGTCCCGATACCCTGTTTACACAACGACAGATGGCCCGCCGGCTGGGTATAGTCGATAAAAAAGGACGCGACGAGTTGCAGAATATAGTGAACTCGCTGGTACGCGAAAACAAAGTGTTGCTGATAGACGGCGATAAGTACCAGCTCAACCTGCGCGTCAACATCATTACAGGCCGCGTAGACCTGGCCAACAGCAAGTATGCCTACATCGTGTCAGAAGAGACAGAGGATGACGTACGGGTGTTCCGCGAGCACCTCAAGTATGCCATGGATGGCGACAAGGTGAAGGTGGAAGTGCTGCCTACCATGCAGGGCGGCCGTGCGGAAGGCATCGTGGTGGAAGTGCTCGAGCGTTCCCGCACCGAGATGGTGGGGATCATGACGCTTTCCAAAAACTTCGGTTTTGTAGTGCCTGATTTTAAGAAACTATACTTCGATGTATTTGTAGGCGAGCGGGGCCTCCACGGGGCTGAGTCCGGCGACAAGGTGCTGGTGAAGATCGTGGAGTGGCCCAAGGAAGCCGGCAAGAACCCTACCGGGGAAGTGATCCGGGTATTTGGTCCGGCCGGTGAGCATGAGGCCGAGATACATTCGATCATGGCCGAATTCGGATTGCCATTCGAGTTTCCGGAGATAGTGGAGGAAGAAGCCGAGAAGATTTCTGAGAAGATTCCGGCAGGCGAGATCGCCAAGCGCCGCGATATGCGCGGGGTAACTACCTTCACCATTGACCCGGCCGATGCCAAAGACTTTGACGATGCCCTTTCGATACAGAAACTGGAGAACGGCCGCTGGGAAATAGGAGTGCACATTGCCGACGTAACCCATTACGTGCACCCGCGCAGCATCCTGGAGAAGGAAGCGTTCCACCGGGCTACCTCGGTATACCTGGTGGACCGTACCATTCCGATGTTGCCTGAGCGCCTTTCCAACGGCCTTTGCTCCCTCCGCCCGAACGAAGAGAAGCTGACCTTCTCGGTCGTGTTTGAACTCGATGACAGTGGCAAACTCTACGATACCTGGTACGGTCGTACGGTAACGTATTCTGACAGACGCTTTGCGTACGAAGAGGCCCAGGAGCGCATCGAAACCGGTGAAGGCGACTTTGCCGAAGAGATTAACGTCCTCAACGGGATTGCCAAGAAGCTGCAGGAAAAACGCTTCAAGAACGGCGCCATCAGCTTTGAGACAACCGAAGTGAAGTTCAAACTCGACGAAGCCGGCAAGCCGCTTTACATCTATGTGAAGGAGCGGAAGGATGCGCACAAACTGATCGAGGAATTCATGCTGCTGGCCAATCGCAAAGTAGCAGAGTTTGTGTATAACCTGGGCAAAGGCAAAAAGCGCCCGACCATGGTCTACCGTACGCACGGCTCCCCGGACCCGGACAAGCTGAGCACCTTCTCGGTTTTTGCCAGCAAGTTTGGCTACAAAGTAGATGTGGACGCCGATATTTCGGAAGAACTCAACAACCTGACCCACGAGATCGAGGGCAAGCCGGAACAAAGCGTGTTGCAGAACCTTGCGATCCGGACCATGGCCAAAGCCAAGTATAGCACCGAGCCCGAAGGGCACTTCGGCCTGGCATTCGACCACTATTCGCACTTTACTTCGCCCATCCGCCGCTACCCCGATATGATGGCGCACCGCCTCTTGCAGCACTACCTTGACGGAGGCCAGTCCGAAGACAAGGAAGCCTTTGAGGAGCGTTGCCGCCATTCTTCGGAAATGGAGAAACGGGCTGCCGATGCCGAACGGGCCTCTATCAAGTACAAGCAGGTAGAGTTTATGAAGGATACTATCGGCAACCAATACAAAGGGATAGTGTCCGGTGTGACAGAATGGGGTATCTTTGTGGAGATCGAAGAGAACAAGTGCGAAGGCATGGTTCGCCTCTCGACCCTGAACGACGACTACTACGAACTGGACGCCAACAATTACCGCATCATTGGCCGTCAGTCGAAGCGTATCATTTCCTTTGGAGATGAAGTGATGGTAGAGGTAGTGGGCGCCAACATGGCCGAGCGTACGATCGATCTGGAATTGGTCAAATCACTTAAAACACACTAGCATTCTGTGGATATCACGCAGCTTTCAAATCAGGTACATCAAACATTAAACGCGCTTCGCTACGGCGAAAATCCTGCTGAACTATACGAGCCCATCCGCTACATCATGTCGCTGGGTGGAAAGCGTATACGACCGTTGCTGGTGCTGCTGGCTGCAAAAATGTATAACGAGGATGTGGAAAACGCACTGCTGCCCGCTGCGGGAGTAGAGGTTTTCCACAACTTCACCCTCATGCACGACGACATCATGGACAAGGCGCCCCTGCGCCGCGGACAGCAAACCGTGCACGAAAAATGGAATGCCAACACCGCCATCCTGAGCGGCGATGTTATGCTGGTGCGGGCGTACGAGCTGTTTCTGGGTGTAGCACCTGACAAGCTGGGCAAGGTACTGACGTTGTTCAGCAAAACGGCAGCCGAGGTATGCGAAGGACAGCAGCTCGACATGAACTTTGAGCTGCGGGAGCAGGTGAGCAAGGAAGAATACATCCAGATGATCACGCTCAAGACAGCGGTGCTGCTGGGTTTCGCCCTGGAGCTGGGTGCCATCCTGCAGGGGGCACCGGATACCGATGCGGAGAGCCTGAAGCTATTCGGCGACAACGTAGGCATAGCCTTCCAGCTGCGCGACGACCTGCTGGACGTGTATGGCGACAAAGACAAGTTCGGCAAACAGGTGGGCGGTGATATCCTCTCGGACAAGAAAACATACCTGATGCTGACGGCGCTCGAGCAAGCCAATCCAGAGCAGTTGCAAATCATCATCGGCTGGCGCGACAAAACGGATTTAGGTATAGCCGAAGACAAAGTACGCGCCATCACAGCCGTTTACGATCAGCTCAACATCCGGCAACAAACAGAACAGCAGATCGATCTTTACTTTCAGCAAGCCCTGCAATACCTGGATGCCGTGCAGGTGCCCGATGAGCGAAAGGCCACCATACGCAGCCTGGCTCTGCAACTGATGGAGCGGGATTCGTAAAATGTTGAATTGCTGATTGCTAAATTGTTTAATTGTTGGTTAGTAGGTATTGTGTCCTCGGGTACAAACTTGCAGGCACGGCAAGAGGCACCTTAGATCTTTCGTTTTCATTGTCCCTAACGGCCGTTGGATAATCAATAATTACGGATTCATCGATTCGTGCCAGAAATAAATCAAGAGTTCATTAGTGAAGCGAATATTCATTCCTGATTGATCATTCACCTAATCACTCATTCACTCATTCAAAACTAAAAAATGAGCGTTACCATTCTCCTGATCATCCTCACAGTGGGCATCTCCTGGTATGCCTGGAAGAACCATGACCTGATGCACAACTGGATATTCCATCCGTATGCCTTGGCGCGTGACAATTCCTGGCACCGCTTCCTGACATCCGGTTTTCTGCATGCAGATTTCACGCACCTGTTCTTCAACATGTTTACGCTGTACTTCTTCGGAAATGCTGTCGAGATGACCTTCGGAGCTGTTTTTGGAACGGCAACAGGTATACTGATCTACCTGCTGATCTACCTGGGAGGCATTATTGTCGCTGACATACCTACTTATATTAAGCACCGTAACGATCCTTCTTACCGCGCACTGGGAGCTTCGGGTGGCGTGGCGTCGGTCGTGTTCTCGAGTATCCTGTTTTATCCGACCCAGGATATCTGTCTCTATGCCATCCTTTGTGTTCCGGGCTTCATACTCGGTGTCCTGTACCTGATGTATTCTTACTTTCAGGGCAAGCGTATGGGGGACAACATCAACCACGATGCGCACTTCTATGGCGCTGCGTACGGGTTTATCATCAGCCTGGCGCTGGTGCCGGCAGCGGGAGGGATGTTTATCGAGCAGATCAGCAACTGGCGTATGTTCGGCTGATCGGGCAGTAATTGTACTTTATTTATCCTGTATCCATCTGACGCTGACCACCATGGTTCGCTAGAATCCGTATGAATGCTTAGAGAAAGTATTTGTACGTATGAAACCAAACCTCCATTCCATCACCCTTAGTTTACTGCTGCTTGTAGCATTATTTAAGTACAAGTGCTGTTACGGCGCAGGATGCGGCTGTCCAGCCACAGCAGCGCGCCACGCTCATGCAATACCTCATCCAGGAAAGACCTGTGCTGGCAGAGTTGCTCACGACAGCAGGTATGGCACCGACTCTCTCCGGAGAAGCTTCCTATACCTTGCTGGCCCCGCCTGAAGAAAGCCTGAAGAGCATGAAAGGCGAGTCTGTCGAAAAGATCCGCGCTACCCTGGCATCACATATCCTGAAAGGCAGGTATAGCGAAGCAGATTTTAAGGATGGCGCCCGGGTTGAAACTTACAGTGGAGGGGGCGTAAAAGTATGCCGCAAAAAAGACCATACCCTGCTGAATGGCGTGAAGATCGTGGCGGGAAACACCGAAGTACGCAATGGAGTCGTGCATGAATTGACCGGCATGCTGATCCCATAATTCAGTGTAGCACACATGCGCTTTCTCTGTCCTGCCTTTCCATGTCTGTCTATACCTGCTCAGGCTGATATGCCGAACCTGTTGTAAATCAAGCAATTTTGCCAGACCTCGTTTGCCAGGCGACCAGTAAAGCGATTAAGACAAATACCCGGATCTGTAGCGTAAACAGAGTAAACTAACTTGAAATTGTATAAAGCAGCAGCAGGTAGCTTACGTATTAGTAGAAACGCTATGGAGAATACTACAGACACGACTGCTACTGATAACGCTGATATACTGATTGCTAAGAATGACTGCTACGAGCTTTTTTACAGCACAGGAAAGAACAGAATTTATTTAATCATACTCGGCTTCTGGAAGAACAGGGAAAGTGTTCCTGGTTTTCTGAATGATTGGGACAGGGCCTTGCTGCATGTTCAGCCATCCTTCACGGTGCTCGTTGATATGCGCACGATGATCACGCATCCCCAGAACATGAAGAGCCTGCATGCAGAGGCCCAACTCAAAGTAAAAGCTGCCGGTGTGCTGCAGGTAGCTAATGTCATGCCGTCGGATAAGATCGCCAGTCTTCAGGTCGGAACGATAGCCGAAATCACCCAATTACCCACCTCCAATTTTAATACGCTCCAAGAAGCCGAGCTTTGGCTGGACGCTTCTGCAGCCTCTGTTTAACCCGTCATCCGCTGTTACTTCAGCGATTTACGGCCTATTTTCTTCCTTTTTTTTTGTAACTGTTTAGAAACAAATCAAGTTAAATTGATCGGTTGTTCTACTTTGTCAGTAGGCATCCTTGCCTC
>NZ_JSYF01000154.1:0-7366 GCF_054824225.1 Pontibacter sp. HJ8 | reverse complement strand
TGCAAAACAACACTGTCATTCTGTTAAGAAACTTGGCAGAAGGGAGGTTAAGCTTCTGCTACTTGCTGCCAAGATCCTTTCAGGATGACTAAAAAGAGAATGGGCTGGCCTTGCCTCCAAAGGGGGCATAAAGGAAACTCGCGAAATTCATTATTAAAGTATAATCTCCCGACTTTTGAGGGGCAATAGTAATAAAGTCAAAATTCCATATGCTCACCTTTATCCAACGCAGCCTAGCTGCCTTTCTACTGCTCATTTCCTTTGCCGCGACGGCGCAACAAGTGGTGCCGCAGCCGCAGCAGGCAAGTATCAGCCAACAGCGTTTTACGCCGGCTTACGCCTACAAAGTAAAAGGTTTTAAAAAGGACGCGGCTACCTTAGACTTACTCAAATCGGTGGTACCGGTGGCGGATAAGGGAAAGTTGCTTCCGCTGCAGGTAAAAAAGCTTAAGAAAGGGGAGGGATCGCTGCAGCGTTCGGGTGCCTATAAATTGGTAATCACGCCAGAAGGTATCAATATAGAAGCCTCCGACGACCGCGCGGTTTTCTATGCTGTGCAGACGCTGTCACAGTTGGTGCAGAAAGAGCAGAACGGAAGTATCACCTTGCCGGAGGCTTCGATTACTGACTATCCGCATGTGGCCTACCGCGGTACGGTGGAGGGCTTTTATGGCGAGCCGTGGAGCCACCAGGACCGCCTGGAGCAGCTGCGCTTTTACGGCAAACTGAAGCTCAATACCTACATCTACGGCCCCAAAGACGATCCTTATCACTCTTCTCCGAACTGGCGCAAGCCCTACCCTGCGCAGGAAGAGCAGCAAATAAGAGAGCTGGTGCAGGAGGCAAAACGCAACAAAGTAGATTTCGTATGGGCCATCCACCCGGGCAAAGACATTCAGTGGAACCAGGCCGACAGCAGCGCCATCATCACCAAGTTTAACCAGATGTATGACCTGGGCGTGCGCGCCTTTGCGGTTTTCTTTGATGATATCTCCGGAGCCGGAACGGATGCCAGAATGCAGGCCAACCTGCTCAACTTTATCCAGCGCCAGTTCATCAACAAGAAAAAGGACGTGGCCCCGCTCATCATGTGCCCTACCGAGTACAACAAGGGCTGGGCAAACAAAGAACCCGGCACCTACCTCGACATTCTGGGTGAGCAGCTAGACCCGGCCATCCACGTGATGTGGACGGGCAACACCGTGGTGCACGACATTACTAAAGAAGGACTGGAGTGGGTAAACAAGCGCATTCAGCGCCCGGCTTATGTGTGGTGGAATTTTCCGGTAAGCGACTATGTGCGCAACCACCTGCTCATGGGCCCTTCCTACGGCATTGAAACTGAGACGACGCACGACATGTCGGGTTTTGTATCGAATCCGATGGACAAGGCCGAGGCCTCGAAGGTGGCGATTTTTGGGGTGGCTCTGTACAGCTGGAACATGAAAGCCTATGATCCGCAGCAAGCCTGGGAGGCGGCAAACAGGTACGTGATGCCGGAGGCACCGGAGGCTTTCCGCACCTTCAACGCCCACAACAGCGACCCCGGCCCGAACGGCCACCGCTACCGTCGTGACGAGTCCGTGGAGATCAAGCCTTATATCGATACATTCCTGGAAACCTATAAAAACGGGCTGCATCCTTCAGCGGCGGAAGCCAATAGGATAAAACAAGAATTTGAAAGTATAGCCAAGGCTCCATCCGAGATCCGAAGCAAAAGCCAGAACAAGCGCCTGGTAGAACAGCTGTCGCCGTGGTTGCTGCAGTTCGAGTTACTTGGTAAAGCTGGGACGCATGCCATTGATATGGTAGATAACCGCATGAACCTGAACCCTGCGGCGGCCTGGGCCAATTACCTGCGTGTAGAGGCTGTGCTGGATAGTATGGCGACGGTGGACGCCACGCTCAACCAGAACCCCTACCAGCCGGGCGTGAAAACCGGATCGCTGGTGCTCATGCCATTTGTTGAGGAAGTTTTCAAAATAACCGGTAACCACTTTATGGGTGGAAACCAAGGTATAGCTAGTTCCGACGCTTCAGCAGGCTACAGCCAATCGCAAAGGCTGGCTAACCAACCGTTGCTGGTCAACAACAAAGGCATTGCTTACTCGCCTATGCTGGAGGTGGCCTACCTCGATGGCGGCGAGTACATCGGTTTAAAACCGTCAGAAGCGCTTCAGGCGCAGACTTTATACTTTAACCTGAGCAACAATAACCTGCTGAACTGGGGTGTTTTCGAGACATCCAAAGACGGGAAAGTATGGACGAAAGCCGAAGCAACCGCCGAGCGCGGCAAAGGAAGTATAGACCTCGCCGGCCAAAGTATAAAGTATGTGCGTTTCCGCAACACCTCCGACAAACGCCAGAACTTTTACCTGAAGGAGTTCCGCCTGGAGGTGAAGCCAACAGCCGGAGCGGACGAGTCTATTTTTGCACATGACGGAAGTATCCATACCTACCAGACGTTGACCAACCAGCAGCCGGTCACGGTAACGCTTCCGAAGGAATTGAGAGGAGCAGAACTTGTTGTTCTCCTGAAAAATAATGGTGCCAATTGCAGGATCACTGCACCCGGCCGGAATGGAAAGCAGCAAACGATCTACAGTGGCAGTGGCAGATACATCCGGATCGATAGCAGCAAACTCAAAAATGTATCAAAGCTGACTTTCTCAACCGATAGCCCTCAGCCGGTGCGCATCTACGAACTTGTAAAACAAGAGCCGGCCAGTTAAGGAACTACAGGATGAATAAGAAGCCATATTTTCAGCTCAAACCGATAGTTCACCAAACAATCCATACTTCTAAACAAACGCTCACCCCATGAAAAAAATCTTATATCTTCTACTATTGGTTCTGGTAGTCGCCTTTGAGGCCGGCGCGCAGGAACTTAATATCATCCCCAGACCCAACAAAATAGAACTGGCAAAGGGGCAGTTTGCGCTGGGCAGTGCCAAAGCCATTCAGTATACTTCCGGGGCAGAGAAAGAAGCCGCTTTCCTGGGAAAGGCGCTGCAGGAGAAGTATAACCTGAACCTCTCGACCAATGCCGGGAAAGCGAAAAAGAACACCATCAGCCTGGAGCTGGATAAGAAGCTGTCCAAAGATTTGGGCAATGAAGGGTATAGGTTAACAGCAACACCAACGCAGGTGACGATCAAAGCAGCTTCCGCCGCAGGCATCCACTATGGCATTCAGAGCTTGCTGCAAGCCGTTCATACTTCGGGCGAAAGCTATACTTTGTCGGCAGTTGCCATCGAAGACAAGCCGCGTTTTGAGTGGCGTGCTTTTATGCTCGACGAGGCCCGTCACTTTAAAGGAAAAGAAGAGGTAAAGCTGCTGCTGGACGAGATGGCCCGCTTGAAGATGAACACTTTCCACTGGCACTTGGTGGACGACCAGGGCTGGCGCATCGAGATCAAAAAGTATCCGAAACTGACAGAGGTTGGATCGGTTAGAAAGAGCACGGCAGTTGGGGAGAAGAAGTGGAACAGCAACAAGCAATCCGGGGAGCCGCATAGTGGTTTTTATACCCAGGAGGAGATCAAAGAAATCGTAGCCTATGCGGCAGAACGTCACATCAATGTGGTGCCGGAGATCGAAATGCCGGGCCACGCCAGCGCTGCCATCGCCTCCTACCCCTGGCTTGGCACCGACAATCAGAACATCGAGGTACCGGTAAAATTCGGTCGCTTCTACGACATCTACGACGTGACCAATCCTAAAGTACAGGAGTTCTTCCACGACGTGCTACAGGAGGTGTTCGCGCTGTTCCCTTCCCAGGTAATTCACATCGGTGGGGATGAAGTAGGTTACGAGGCCTGGGAAAAATCAAAGCAGGTGAACGCCTACATGAAGGAGAAAGGCCTGAAAACCTATGCCGACCTGCAGGTGCATTTCACTAACAACATTTCGAAGTATATCGCTGAGAATGGCCGCCGTATGATGGGCTGGAACGAGATTATGGGCATCAACATCCACCATGACTTTGAGGAGAAAAAAGCCGACGCGAACGCCGAGACCGAGCTGGCCAAAAACGTGGTGGTACACTTCTGGAAAGGCGATGTGAAGCTGATCACGCAGGCCGCCTCTAAAGGCTACCAGCTGGTAAACTCGCTGCACTCCATGACCTACCTGGACTATAATTTCAGCGCTATCCCGCTGCAGAAAGCCTACAGCTTCGATCCGGTGCCGCAGGAACTGGCAAAAGAATACCACCAGAACATTATCGGTACCGGCTCCCAGATGTGGAGCGAGTGGATTCCGACCCGGGGCGAAATGCACTACCAGGTGTTCCCGCGCCTGGCCGCTTATGCCGAGGTAGGCTGGACGCAGCCAGAGAACAAAAACTACGAGCAGTTCAAGAAAGCATTGTCGCCGCTATTGAAGGTATGGGAAGCAAAGGGCATTCATTTCGCCCCGCTCTCAGATGCGGAAGAACAGAAGAAGAATCAGTAATAACCTTTGAGTATGAGCAGCGGCATGCATTGCTGCCAATACTTTATACTTTTAGCTAACCGTGCACCACATGAAAAACAGGCCAGCCTTACTGGTTTTATACTTTCTCTTTGGGTTTATACTTCCGGCAGAGGCGCAACAAGTGCATATTATTCCGCAACCTGTTAGCTTGGAGCTGCAGGAAGGGTATTTTATACTTGATGAAAATACGTCCATCCAGTTTAAGCGGAGCAACAAAGAACTGGCCGCCCTGGCAACCTACTTCGCCAACCACGTCAAAGAAGTGTCGGGCTATACCTTGCCCGTGAACAAAAAGAAGGCGAAGCCGATCCGTTTCGAAGTGGAACCTATGGCAGACCTGGGGACGGAAGGGTATAAACTGAGCGTGTCGACCGAGACCATCCTTGTCAAAGGCAACAGCCCGGCGGGCGTGTTCTACGGACTGCAATCGCTGCTGCAGACACTGCCGGCCGTGCGCACTAACGAGGCCTTGCAGGTGCCAGCGATGGAAATCTCGGACGCGCCCCGCTTCGGCTGGCGCGGCATGATGCTCGACGTGAGCCGCCATTTCTACACCGTGGAAGCTGTCAAGGAGTTTATCGATTTGATGGCGCTCTACAAGATGAACACCTTCCACTGGCACCTGACCGATAACGAAGGCTGGCGGCTGGAAATTAAAAAGTACCCGAAGCTGACCTCCGTAGGAGCCTGGCGAAAGGAGATCCCCGGCAGCGTGTACTACAAACCCGATTCTACCTACCAGCAGCCCCTTACAGGCAAACCTTATACCTATGGCGGCTACTATACCCAGGAGCAGGCCAAAGAAGTAGTGGCTTATGGCAAAGCCCGCCACATTACGGTGATCCCCGAAATTGATATTCCCGGCCACTCGGGCGCGGCGCTGACGGCTTATCCGGAGTTCTCCTGCGAGCGCCACCAGCAGCAGGCGCCTACCTCGGCCCTCTGGAACGGCGTGACAGACCCTGCCAAGGTAAACCTGAACTACTGTGCCGGAAACGACAGCGCTTTCCTGTTTTTGCAGGACGTGCTCGATGAAGTGAGGGCCATCTTTCCGGCGGAGTACGTCCACATCGGCGGCGACGAGGTGGACAAGTCGTACTGGAAAAAGTGCCCGCGCTGCCAGGCAAGAATGGCGGCAGAAGGATTGAAGAACGAAGAGGAGCTGCAGAGTTATTTCATCAGGCGCATGGAGCAATACCTGCTGGCCCACAATAAAAAGCTCCTGGGCTGGGACGAGATCCTGGAAGGCGGGCTGGCACCCTCGGCCACGGTAATGAGCTGGCGCGGGGAAAAGGGCGGTATTGCCGCTGCCAAACAGGGGCACGACGTGGTGATGACGCCCAGCGATCCGCTCTACTTTAACCGCTACCAGGCTGGTCCGGAAGGTGAGCCTTTTGCTGCCCGCTACTCGATCAACATGCTGGAGAAAGTATACCAATATAACCCGCACCCGGAGGCCTTAACGGCAGCCGAGCGCAAGTATGTGCTGGGAGCGCAGGCCAACATCTGGACCGAGTTTATCTCCTCGGTAGCGCACCTGGAGTACATGCTTTTGCCGCGCCTGCCTGCCATAGCCGAGGCCCTGTGGACGCCCCTTGAAAAGAAAGATTTTAACAGTTTTGTGAACCGCCTGAACGGCTGGCATTTTCCTGGTTGGGAGGCCAAAGGCATCCGCTTCCACCCGCAGTACTACCAGAGCCAAACGCACGAAGGCAACCGGGAGGTGGAGCCGAATCCGGTGAAGTAGAACAGCGGCCTATGCTCTTTGTCTTTCGGCGATAGGAGAAATCTATCCGGAACTCGGAATAGATCTCTCACAAAGATCGGGCTGACAGAAAAGCAGTTGAGAGGTGAAATCATACATCACCTACGCTTTACTTAGATACAACATGAAGAGACTTCTTCTATTCATCATTCTTATACTTCCTGCACTGGCCACCCAGGCGCAGCGGCCTAACATCGTGGTGTTTCTGGTCGATGACATGGGCTGGATGGATACGTCTGTGCCTTTTGGCGATAAGACTTACCCACTGAACAAGCGCTATCAAACGCCTAACATGGAGCGCCTGGCGCGGGAAGGGATAAAGTTTGCAAACGCCTATGCCACGCCGGTCTGCACGCCTTCGCGGGTAAGTATGATGACCGGGATGAACGCGGCGCACCACGGCGTCACCAACTGGACGACACCCTGGAAAGACCGCAACTCCGATACGCCGGATGAGCAGTTGAACTCCGCTGCCTGGAACATGAACGGCCTGAGTCCGGTAGCGGGCGTTGCCAAAATGGCTCATGCCACGCCGCTTCCGCAGATCCTGAAAGAGAACGGGTACATGACCATCCACGTGGGGAAAGGCCACTGGGGCACGGCCGGCACGCCGGGTGCTAACCCTTACAACCTGGGCTTTGGGGTGAACATTGCCGGGCACGTGGCCGGGCGTCCGCTCAGCTATTTGGGCGAGCAGAACTACGGCAATCTCCCCGGGAAGCCGCTCGATATCCATGCCGTGCCGGATATGGCCGAGTACTTCGGATCGGATACTTACCTGACCGAGGCCTTGACGCGGGAAGCGCTCAAAACACTGGAGGCGCCCATTCAAAACAAGCAGCCTTTCTTCCTGCACATGGCCCACTACGCCGTGCACGACCCCTACGACCCGGACAAGCGCTTTCTGCAAAAGTACCTCGACGCCGGTCTGAGCAAAACCGACGCCATCTACGCCAGCATGGTAGAAGGCATGGACAAGAGCCTGGGCGATATCCTGGAGTACCTGGAGAAGAAGGGCGTAGCTGATAACACGGTGGTGATCTTCATGAGCGATAATGGTGGGCTGAGCCTGGCCTATGCCGGACGAGGCGAGGCGCACACACAAAACCTGCCGCTCAGGGCGGG
>NZ_JSYF01000153.1:0-8781 GCF_054824225.1 Pontibacter sp. HJ8 | reverse complement strand
TCCCCCTTCGAAGGGGGCAGGGGGATGACTG
The DNA here is from genome assembly GCF_054824225.1 of Pontibacter sp. HJ8. Lineage (NCBI taxonomy): Bacteria > Pseudomonadati > Bacteroidota > Cytophagia > Cytophagales > Hymenobacteraceae > Pontibacter > Pontibacter sp. HJ8. Next base: position 8,750 of record NZ_JSYF01000153.1, on the reverse strand, counting down.
AACAGAGGCTATGAAACAAGAACTAGAACTGTAGCAGGGGGGGCTCGATAAAGATAAGGAGGGGTAGGGGTGGTTGGATCCGGAACCGCAAAAAAAATCCTAAAGACTCTCGCAGGAACTGCGCTAATTGCAAGATCCAGGGTCAAAGTATACGTTATGACTTCATCAAAAAATCAAAAAGCCCCGGATAGGTTAATATCCGGGGCTTTTTGATGTATACCTTACGTTGTTATGGTCTTGGTGCCGTTTGGCCGGTAGCTATCTGGCGAAGGGAATCGCGCATTTCAGTGAGCAGTACCTCTTCTTTGGTAGGAGCGGGAGGCACTGCGGGTGCAGCGGCTTTTTTGCGCATCAGTCGGTTCATGCCTTTTATGATCATGAAAATGATAAAGGCCAGGATGAGGAAATTCAACAGCACCGTAATGAAGTTACCCCAGGCGAACACGGCTCCCAGCTTACGTGCTTCTTCCAGTGCCAGGCCTTCCGGAACATCTGCAGAAAGTGCCACATAGAGGTTCGAGAAATCCATATCGCCAATCGCCTTGCCGACCAGCGGCATGATCAGGTCATTTACCACCGAGTTAACCAGGCCGCTGAATGCCGCACCGATAATGATTCCTATGGCCAGGTCCATTACATTGCCACGCATGGCAAACTCTTTGAATTCTTTTAGCATACTCATCGTGTAGAGGGATTGTTTATGTTGGTTTAACTGATTGAATGCTAAGCTGTATCCTGGGCAATCACACTTCCCAACCTCCTTTCACCTGCCCGTATGCCGCTGTGTTCTAGGACTATAGAAGTAAATATAGTATTTTAAATTATAAATCATACAAATTCAACCGGATTATACTTTGCCCCAGGGGCTAGAAGGCGTCGCAGGAAGGAGCAGCGGTAAACAAGGACATGAAAACGAAGCCATCATGGTGCAGGCGCTAGGGGAGTAGACGCTTACCGTATGCAAAAGCGATACAGGTGATTACAGGTCACACACGACGGGATGAATTCTACTCAGCAGTAAAGCAATATATTTGAGGGTTTAGAAAGGCGGTGCCTCAGCAGGGAAGGCTACTTTTGCAAACAGCAGTTACTTGCTACAGCGAACTTAGATTGATTTCCGGTTCGGTTAGCAAAGGCACAGCTTTGGTGCTTACTCTTTCACTTTGTAGTTACAGGGTTGCTCCGTGCTGTACTCTATTTTTTCATCAGCCAGCAGGGCCGCTATGATTTCGTCGGTGTATATTTTGCTGAATCCGAGGCTTTCGCCTAAAACCCGTTCGTCGAGCTTGCCCTTGTTTTTCTTCAAGGCGTCCAGGTATGCTTTCTTATCTTTTTCCATAGCAGTTCAGAGTTATACTTGTAAATGCGATCACTATACCTGCCGGCAACAGCCTTCGTTGAAGGCCGGGGTACACTCTGTTTACGATTGGAAAAGCGGCTTAGCTGTTTTTTTATGGTCCTGTTCAATCTGCGCTCCCCGAAGCAGTGTTTTCGGGGAGCGCAGATTGCCAGAGCCTTTCCTTATTTCGGACTTTTTTTCTCGTAGCCCTGATGTTGCGTGACAGCATCAAATTTGAAGTCGGAAGTGAAGTGGAACTTCAGTGTCGGATACGATTCCTGTGCGGATCGCAGCACCCAGGTGGTATCGGCAAAAAACACCGGGTTGTCGTCTTTGTCGTAGGCGATCTGGCTGCCCTTCATTGAGATAAAGCGCGCCAGTGTCTCTTTGTCGTCGGAGGTGATCCAGCAGGCTTTGTAATAGTTGAGTGAATGCAGGTCGCAGGTAGCGCCGTATTCCTGCTGAAGCCGGAACTTGATCACGTCAAACTGCAGCTCGCCCACCGTGCCGATGATCTTGCGGCTGCCTTGCTGCTGCACAAACAACTGCGCCACGCCCTCGTCGGTGAGCTGCCGTATCCCTTTATCCAGCTGTTTGGTCTTGAAGGGATCGCGGTTGACCACTTCCCTGAATATCTCGGGTGAGAAACTCGGTATACCTTTGTACTGCAGCACTTCGCCTTCGGTGAGCGTATCGCCTATCTTAAAAGAGCCGGTATCGTAGAGACCCACCACATCGCCTGGCCAGGCCTCTTCCAGCAGGCTCTTCTCATTGGCCATAAAGCTGGTGGGGCTGGAGAAGCGGATGCGCTTGTCGAGGCGGGTATGGTAATAGAGCTTGTTGCGCTCAAATTTCCCCGAACACACCCGACAAAAGGCTATGCGGTCGCGGTGGTTGGGATCGAGGTTGGCGTGTATCTTGAAGATGAAGCCGGTAAACCCTTTTTCTTCCGGGCGCACCTCGCGCTGGGAGGCTTCCACGGGCTGCGGCGAAGGCGCGATCTTGACGAAGGTGTCCAGCAGCTCGCCTACGCCGAAGTTGTAGATCGCACTGCCAAAGAAAACAGGAGCCAGGTAGGCTTCCTTGTAGAGCTCCAGGTCAAAGCCTTCGTAATAATCATCCAGGAAAGCCGTATCCTCCCGCAGTTTGTCAGCTGCCTGTTTCCCGATGACTTTGTCCACCTGTTCGTCGTTCAGGTCGTCAATGGCCACTACTTCTTTGGCCAGCTGCTTTTTGTTGGGGGAAAAAAGGCGCAGTTCCTTGTCATATAAATTGTACACGCCCTTAAAAGTAGAGCCGATGCCAATGGGCCAGCTCAGGGGCCGAACGTGGATGTTGAGTTCCCGCTCCAGCTCATCCAGCAGCTCGTAGGGGTCGCGACCTTCGCGGTCCATTTTGTTGATGTAGATGATCACCGGTGTGTTGCGCATGCGGCATACCTGCATCAGGTTGCGCGTCTGCTCTTCCACTCCCTTCACGCAGTCCACTACCAGGATCACGCTGTCCACGGCCGAAAGGGTACGGTAGGTGTCTTCGGCAAAATCTTTGTGACCCGGCGTATCCAGGATATTGATCTTGTGGCCGGCATAGTCGAAGCCCATAACGGAAGTAGCCACCGAGATGCCCCGCTGCTTTTCGATCTCCAGGAAGTCGGAAGTTGCGGACTTGGTTATTTTATTGCTTTTAACAGCTCCCGCCGTGTTGATCGCTCCCCCGAAGAGAAGTAGTTTTTCGGTCAGCGTGGTTTTGCCGGCATCGGGGTGGCTGATGATGGCGAAAGTCCTTCTGCGGAGTATTTCTTCTGGTATCATGTAGCAGCTTGTATTTGCTGACCTGCGGGCCAGTTATAGGATAATGTTTTGAAAATTACGGATGTCTGACAACCCGGCCTGATTGGCAAACGAGTCGTTATGTAAGGGGAGAGCCGGAAAGCTAAGGAGGTCGCAGCAACGTATAAATTTTTGCAAAGCTACATATTTTTTGAGCAGCCTGCTATACTTGGCTGGCAGATAATCCGGTGAGTAGAACGTGATTGCTCTCAAAACTGAAAAACCAGGTATAGCCAGAAATTCAGACAGGAGGTAACCGGTTTTTAAAGAATACTTTTACCTTTGCTACCGCAATGACAAGAACAGTTCTCCATAACGGCAATACGCCAGACTGATTTACCAGGCTGACAGCAGGCAATCCCCTGCCATATTAGCTGTCTTTCCTATCCGATCTTCCTGATCCATGAAGCATACTGCCCATACCGGGCTTTAGAAGCTCCATTATTGCATTCACATACCTTCTATATTTTTTCTGATTTATGATTTACGCACCCATCTCCTTCAAGGAGATCAACGTCAAGAACGAAGTTTTGTCGGGCCTGACGGTGGCCCTGGCGCTGGTACCGGAGGCCGTTGCATTTGCTTTTGTAGCCGGGGTAGGGCCACTGGTTGGCCTGTATGCTGCTTTTTTTCTTTGCCTGATTACCTCAGTATTCGGCGGAAGGCCGGGCATGATCTCCGGCGCTACCGGTGCACTCGCTGTCGTGATGGTAGCGCTGGTAGCCACCCATGGCGTGGAGTATCTGTTCGCAGCAGTGGTGCTGATGGGTTTGCTGCAGGTGCTGTTCGGAGCGCTCCAGCTGGGCAAATTCATCCGCCTGGTGCCACAGCCCGTGATCTACGGCTTTGTGAATGGCCTGGCCATCGTGATTTTCATGGCTCAGTTTGGCCAGTTCAAGGTGCCTGCTGCTGACGGCGCGCTCGAGTGGCTCTCCGGAACTCCCTTATACATTATGCTGGGCCTGGTTTTGCTTACCATGGCTATCATTTACATTCTTCCGAAACTTACCAAAGTAGTTCCAGCCGCCCTCACTGCCATTGTTACGGTGTCTGCCCTGGTGATCGGCTTCGGACTGGACACCCGAACTGTTGGCGATATGGCCTCTGTGGGGGGCGGCTTCCCGGCCTTTCACATCCCGATGGTACCGCTTAATCTGGAGACTCTGCAGATTATTTTCCCTTATTCGCTCATTCTGGCAGGTATAGGGTTGCTGGAGTCGCTGCTGACGCTGACAATCGTAGACGAACTGACCAATACACGCGGGCGCGGCAATCAGGAAAGTATAGCACAAGGGGCGGCCAATATCGTAGCTGGTTTCTTTGGCACGATGGGCGGTTGCGCCATGATCGGGCAGAGTATCATCAACGTGAGCTCGGGAGGCCGGACGCGTCTTTCCGGTATCACGGCGGCGATCATGCTGCTGGTCTTCATCATGTTTGCCTCCAGCCTGATCGAGATGGTGCCGCTGGCAGCCCTGGTGGGCCTGATGTTCATGGTGGCGATCGGGACATTTGAATGGGCCAGTTTCCGGGTGCTGCGCCGCATACCCAAGTCCGATGCCCTGGTACTGGTTGTCGTTACGGTGCTGACAGTTGTCTTCGACCTGGCGATTGCCGTGGCCATTGGAGTGGTGATCGCCGCGCTGGTCTTTGCCTGGGACAGCGCCGTCCGCATACGTGCCCGCAAGCACGTAGATGAGAACGGAGTGAAATACTATGCGATCTATGGTCCCTTGTTTTTCGGTTCCAGCGCTAACTTTCTGGAAAAGTTTGATGTGGCCGATGACCCGCAGGAAGTCGTGGTAGATTTCAGGGAATCACGCGTTGTTGACCATTCCGGTATAGAGGCCCTGAACAAACTCACCGAACGCTACCTAAACGCCGGCAAGAAGCTGCACCTGCGCCACCTCAGCGAGGATTGCCGAAAACTACTGGTCAATGCAGAGAGTATCATCGAAGTAAATATTATGGAAGATCCGCACTACGCCGTCCTGACCGATAAGCTGGCGTAGCGTTTACATCCTGTAAAACAGAAAAGGAGGCTTCGGCCTCCTTTTCTGTTTTTATACCTCCATCAGGTAGAAAGGAGTCTCGTAATTGGCTTTCTGCAGCACCGGTTTGGAAACATTGAATACCTTGACGCCGGTAGAAGTTTCGCCCTCCAGCGTGCCGATGTGGGCGTGCCCGTGGAAGGCGGCCAGCACCCCTCTGCGGTTGAGCGGTTCTTCCAGCCGGGAACATCCCAGGAAGGGCATGATCGGTTCTGGTTCACCTACAACCGTGGCCTTGATGGGGGAGTAGTGCAGCAGCACGATCTTTTTGAGGTTGCTGTTGTCGTTGTCCATTTGCGACAGGGCCGCATCCAGTTTCAGGGCTTCTGTCACGGCCTCCTGCACAAAATCTTTGTTGAGCTTCTCGCCGAACATACCCAGCATGTGCTGGTCAAAACCGCCGCCATAGCCTTTTACGCCCGCAAAGCCCACATCGCCGATCACAGTGAAGTTGCCGTCTAAAAGCTGCAGGTTGGTCTGGGCCAATACTTTGCGGATTTTCTTTACCTGGTCGTGCTCGTAGTCGTGGTTACCCAATACCGCTAGCACTGGTATCGTACAGGCTTTCAGTTCCTCCGCCAGCACCTCGGCTTCCGACTCCCGGCCGGTATCGGTCAGGTCTCCGCAAAGCAGCAGTACATCTGCTTTCTCGGATGCTTCTCTAAAAAGGTCTACCCATTTGCCTGTGTCGCCTTCCTGTACATGTATATCGCCAATGGCTGCTATCCTGGTTTTTGTAGTGCCTGATTTTGCTTGCTGCATGCCTGTATCTGATTAAGTTATGATAGCTTATGCACTGCAGACCGGATACACTGGCGCACTGCTTGCTATACCTGAGTTTTGTCTAAATGTATACACTACGTGACAGGGCTGCCGTGGGATGGGAGATTTTGTGCGTAAGCCTGTAAAAGCAGTACCGCCTCCACAACATATGCTGCGGAGGCGGTGGTTTATAGTGCTTACGTGCGGAGTAACTAGTTACCGGTACGGTTCAGTTCGTCCAGGTTCACGTTGCGTTTTTTGGCTTCGAACTCTTTGCCTTTGTTAAAGCGGTAGCGCAGGTTGAGGCGGATGCTCTGGCTGCCATGGTATTGCTCGATGGCGTTGGTGTTGCCGTTCAGGCTAGTGTTGATGTACATCTGGCGGCTTCTGAAAATGTCGGTCGCGTTCAGGGTCAGGGTTAGCTTGTCGTCGAGGAAGGAACGCTTCAGGCCGGCATCTACCCACCACAAGCTCTTGAACTCATACAGGCCGTACACCCCTGGTCCCTGGTAGGCGCCGGTCAGTTCCAGCTTGATGCCGTGAGGCAGCTGAATGTTCTGGTTAGACTGCGCTGTGAAAGAAAGCTGATCCCGTAGCAGGTCCTCGTTGTCGGCGTTGGTGGTAAAGCTCGAATAGGACACCGTAGCATTGTTATTAATTTCCCATTTGCCGGAGATGCGTACCGGAGCCACCAGTGTAGCGTTGAGGTTCTTGTATTCTGCCATATTGCGCTGCTGGAACACCGTGGTGTTGTTTTCCGGGTTCTGGTCAGGCACCTCGCCCATAAAGTCTTTCGTCACCGCGTAGCCTAGGGTCAGGTTATAGCTGTCCTTCAGTGTCTGCGTCAGCTCAAAGGAGTTGGTATACTGCGGCCGCAGGTACGGGTTGCCCTGTGCCCAGGTATAAGGGTCGAGGTAAAAGATGAACGGGTTCAGGTTCTCGTAAAATGGTCTGTTGATGCGGCGGCTATACTTGTAGCTTACCTGGTAGTTGTCGCTCACTTTCTGCTGCACAAACACGCTGGGGAACAGGTCCAGGTAATCGCGTTTCGTTTTTTCGTCACGTGTCAGTGAGTTGCCTTCCGAAAAGGTCTGTTCAGCACGCAGGCCGGCCTGCAGCTTCCACTTTTTGCCGAAGCTGGTGGAGTAGTTGGTGTAGGCGGCAAAGATATCTTCCTTGTAAATAAAGTGGCTGGTACGGTTAACATCGAGGATGTCGCGGCCATCTACGTTTTGGTAGAACAGCAACTCATTGTCCGATACCACATGGCTGGCTTTGGCTCCCAGTTCCAGCTTGCCGTTCTGGCCTATCTTTTTGGCAAAGTCGGTCTTGGCGGAGTAGATGTCGTAGCTGGTCGGGTTGTTGCTGGAAAGCAGGTCCAGCCTGGCCGGATTGCCGGTATTGACACTGTCGTACGTGTTGAAGAACTCAGAGTCATTGCGGCTGCTGATCTTCACATAGTCCAGGTCAGCTGAAAGGGTAGTGCCGACGGTGTCCAGTTTGCCGGTGTAGTGCACGTTGAAGGTTCCGTTGCGGTAGTCGCTGTTTATTTTATTGATGGAATTGATGAACACGTCGTTCGCTGAATTTCCATCGCGCAGCCAGGAGTCAGTACGGAACAGGTTACGGTTGTCGTTGTAATACAGGTTAGCCAAACCGCCAATGCTGTGCTTGTCGTTGATCTCGTAATCGGTGCCGAGGCGCAGGGCGGGTGCCAGGCGCTCCGTCTCTTCGTAGCCTTCCTGGTCAAACGTGCTGATTTCTCCTTCTTTGTTGAACACGCGCTTCATATCCATATCGCGGTAGCGCATGCGGCGGGGCAGGTCAAGGCTGGCCGTGGTGCTCCACTTGCCTTTTTTGTAGCTTACGTCGCCACCTGTGGTATAGGTATGGAGGTTATTATACTGGTAGCCTGCGTACACGCTGCCACTCATACCAAAGTCCGGGTTCTTTTTAAGGTTGATGTTGATGATACCGGACGTGCCCTCGGCGTCATACTTGGAAGAAGGGTTGGTGATGATCTCCAGGTTCTTGATGTTTTCGGCAGACATGCTTTGCAGCAGATTCTGCAGCTCTTTGCCCGATAGGTATGACTGCCTGCCATTGAGCATGACCATGACCCCGGCTTTGCCGTTGAGCCGGATGTTGCCGTCCTGGTCCACCCAGACGCCTGGCGATTTCTCCAGTACTTCGTAAGCAGTGCTGCCTGAGGCCATGGCGGTGCCTTCCACACTTACCACCATTTTATCGGCTTCAGTCCTAATAGTCGGGCGCATGGTTTGTACGGTCACTTCCTTCAGCGTTTTCACGTCCGGCTTGAGCTGCAGCTTTCCAAAGTCTTTGGAAAAGCCAGGGCCTGCCACTTCAAATACTTCGGATTGCAGCGGCAGGTAGCCCAACCCGCTTACCTTGACCTGGTAGCGTCCTTTTGCTGGCGTCTTGATCCGGAAGCTGCCGTCCAGGTCGGCAATGGCGCCTGTCACTACCGCAGCAGTAGAGGCGTCGAGAACGGCTACGTTCACAAAGCCCAAGCCCTGGTTCTTTTCATCCAGGATAGTGCCCTGCAGCATACCTTCTGATTGCGCGAAGCTGCTGCTACTGAGGCTGGTGATAATAAACATTGTCAGGAGGTAGATTACTTTTTTCATAGAGTTATCTTTAACGTGTATGGGAAATTGATGAAGCAAAGATATTCTATAGTACTTTGTATTGCAAGGTACTGTTTGATTTATTATATCAACTCGCTGAATTTCTCCGTGAACAACTTCA
>NZ_JSYF01000152.1:0-1975 GCF_054824225.1 Pontibacter sp. HJ8 | reverse complement strand
ACCGATGCCGCTTCAGTGGAGCCGGCCGGTTATGCGTTGTCCTGGTTTTTATCTTTGTAAAAAGATCCCAGCGCTTCCTCCAGGTAGTTATACTCAAAGGTGAATCCAGTCTGCAGCACTTTGCTGGCACTCACCCGCTGACCTGCCAAAACGACTTCACTCATCTCGCCCATCATCAGGTTAATGGCAAAGGAAGGCACTTTCGGCAGTACCAGCGGCTTTTGCATGGCTTCGGCCAGCGCGGTGGTAAATTCCTTGTTGGTGACAGGGTGAGGTGCGACGGCATTGTATACGCCTTCAAACTGTGCATCTTCAATAGCCCGGATATAGAGGCGGCAAATATCATCGATGTGCACCCAGGACATATACTGCCTGCCACTGCCCAACGGAGCGCCGGCCATCAATCTCACCGGGCGGGCCAGTTGGGGCAAAGCGCCTCCCTGGTCGCTGAGTACGATCCCCATCCGCAGGATGACCGTCCGGATGTTGAGGTCCTTCATCTGCCAGGCGGCCGCCTCCCAGGCTTTGCAGATCCGGGCCAGGAAATCATCCCCGTATACGCTCTCTTCTGAAACCAGCTGATCGCCCGAATTGCCATAGATCCCAACGCCCGACGCCGAAACAAATCCCTTGACGTGATGCTCGTTCCGCTTCAGGCTTTCGAACAGCAGGTTTGCGCTATCTACCCGGCTATCCAGGATTTCTTTCTTCCGCTCGTTAGTCCATTTTTCGTCCGCCAGGCCTGCGCCCGCCAGGTGTATGATGTAGTCGGCATAGGTAACAGCGCTGTCATCGATTGTCTTGGCATGCACGTCCCAGCGGAAGGTCTTGTAATGCGAAAATTTATCCGGTTTCCTGCTCAGGTGAGCTACTTCATAGCCCTGGTCAATCAGCATCTCGGACAGCCGCGATCCTATCAGGCCTGAACCGCCTGTAATAAGTATTTTATCAGGCATAGCTTTTTTGTGGCATAAAACGAATCATATAGGAATATACCTATACGTAGAACAGGTGAAGTTTCGTTGTGTGTCTTGCTTAAAAAACCAGCAAGCGTGTATTCGGTCGGCGAAAAGGGATGTAGAAGTTATTTTTTGCGGATATGGCTCAGGAATTCAATCCGGTACTGATCCTGTTCGAACAGGCCGGAATATTCTGCGGTGATGGTGCTGCTGCTGACATCGTTCACGCCGCGGCTCATCACGCACAAGTGGTCCGCCTCGATCAGGACAGCTACGTTCTCTGTTTTCAGGGCTTCCTTCAGTTCATTGGCGATCTGCATGGTCATACGCTCCTGCACCTGTGGGCGACGGGCGTAGTAATGCACAATGCGGTTGAGTTTGGAGAGTCCGATCACGTGCTCGTTGGGCATATAGGCCACATGTGCCTTGCCAATAATCGGCACAAAGTGGTGCTCGCAGGAAGAGTATACCGTAATGTCGCGCTCTACCAGCATCTGGTTGTACTTATACTTGTTCTCGAAGCGCCGGATCACAGGTTTGTTATCGGGGTTAAGGCCGCTGAAGATTTCCTGCACATACATTTTGGCAACGCGCAGCGGGGTACCCTTCAGGCTGTCATCGGTCAGGTCGAGGCCCATCGTATGCATGATCTCCCGGAAATGCCTTTCGATGATCATGATCTTTTCAGCGTCAGAAAGGTCAAATGCATCAGCGCGCAGAGGCGTTGCCAATGAACTCATCAAGTGATCGTCCATCTCTTCCGCTCCGTGGGCCGGGTCCTGGTTATCCATTATATTCAACAAAGTTTCGTTCAGTTTCATAAAGTGTTACGGCTAAATCATAGTCCCTGCTGATTCTTTCGCGCAGCTTCTCCCAAATCACGATGGCAATATTTTCGGCTGTAGGGTTCAGACGCTTAAACTCTTCTGTGTCCAGGTTAAGGTTTTTGTGGTCAAACCGCTCTACTACCTCTTCCTGTACCAGGGTGCTGAGTTTTTTCATGTCATACACATACC
>NZ_JSYF01000151.1:0-1731 GCF_054824225.1 Pontibacter sp. HJ8 | reverse complement strand
GACCCTTACATCAACATCGACCCGGGCACCATGAACCCCTACGAGCATGGCGAATGCTATGTAACGGAAGACGGAGCAGAAACCGACCTGGATCTCGGGCACTACGAACGCTTCCTGAACGTAGCCACTTCGCAGGCTAATAATGTGACCACAGGTCGCATCTACCACCATGTCATCACACAGGAACGGGAAGGCGCCTACCTGGGCAGAACCGTGCAGGTTGTCCCTCACATCACCGATGAGATCAAACGCCGCATGCTGCTGTTGGGTGAGTCCAGTGAATACGACATCGTGATCACGGAGATCGGCGGATGCGTGGGTGATATCGAATCGCTGCCCTTTATTGAAGCCGTTCGCCAGCTGCGCTGGGAGCTGGGCGTGAATGAGACCTGCGTGATTCACCTTACCCTGGTGCCTTATCTCAAAGCAGCCGGAGAACTCAAAACCAAACCCACCCAACATTCGGTGCGTGATCTTTCGGAAGCTGGCGTACAGCCCGACATCCTGGTTTGCCGCTCTGAATATCATATCCCAACCGATCTGCGCAAGAAGATCGCCCTTTTCTGCAACGTGAAGCAGAATTCCGTGATCGAATCCATCGATGCAGAAACGATATACGATGTGCCGCTGCTCATGCGCAAAGAGAAGCTGGATGAGCGTGTGATCGGCAAACTCAAGCTACCGCAACGAGCAGAACCCGAACTGGAAAGGTGGAAAGAATTCCTGGGCAGATTGAAAAACCCGACCGCCGAAGTGAACATCGGCCTGGTAGGAAAATATGTGGAGCTGCCGGATGCCTATAAGTCCATTATAGAGTCTTTTGTGCATGCGGGCGCTGCCAACGAGTGCAAAGTCAATATCAAGTGGTTCCAGTCTGAAAATATTGCCAGCGATAACGTAGCACTTGTTTTGCAGGGGCTGGATGGTGTTTTGGTGGCACCTGGCTTCGGAGAACGTGGGTTTAAAGGCAAACTGGAAACCATACGCTATGTTCGTGAGCAAAATATTCCGTTCTTTGGCATCTGCCTGGGGATGCAGTGTGCGGCAGTGGAGTTCGCCCGCAACGTACTGGGGCTCGAAGGAGCAGCTTCGACTGAGATGGATCCTGAAACTCCCTATCCGATCATTGATATGATGGAGGGGCAGAAAGAAATAACCCAAAAGGGCGGAACCATGCGGCTTGGGGCCTATACTTGTGAACTAAAGAAGGGTTCAAAAGCATTTTCTATTTATGGCAAGGCTAAAATTTCGGAGCGTCACCGCCACCGTTATGAATTCAACAACAAGTTTTTAGCCGATTTTGAGAAGGCAGGTATGATCGCTTCCGGCATCAACCCCGATACGGGCCTGGTTGAAGTAATCGAGTTGCAGCAGCACCCTTGGTTTGTGGCTGCGCAATTTCACCCCGAACTGAAGAGTACGGTGCTTAATCCTCACCCACTTTTTGTTAAGTTTGTGAAAGCTGCCATGAGTAACAAAAAATCTAAATAAGTATCAACCAACATACAGTTCAACAATTACTTTAAATGGATAGAAATCAAGCTATTGGCTTTGGATTGATTGCCGTGCTTCTGCTGGCTTATTCCTTCTTCTTCTCGGGCACGACGGAAGAAGCCAACAAACCGGCCATTGAACAAACCGCCAAAGTGGAGCAGGTGCAGCCAGGCCCGGCCGTTGCCGAAGACGACTCACTGGCCCAGGTACGCAGAGCTGCTGCTTTGGGAGCTTTCA
>NZ_JSYF01000016.1:0-22349 GCF_054824225.1 Pontibacter sp. HJ8 | reverse complement strand
GGGCTATGCGCTCGTACAGGATCAGGTATACAGCCGTGGTAATGGGCATGTCTACCTTCAACGTTTTGTTGAGTTCATAGATACTCTGCACCGCATAATACCCTTCAGCGACCATGTTCATTTCAATCTGGGCGGATTTTACGGTATAGCCATGCCCGATCATATTACCGAACGTACGGTTGCGGCTAAACTGGGAATAAGCGGTCACCAGCAGGTCGCCCAGGTAGGCCGAGCCGCTGAGGTCGCGGTGGATCGGCATGATGGCATTGAGGAAATGCTCGATCTCCAGCATGGCATTTGATACCAGCACGGCCTGGAAGTTGTCGCCAAAATTCAGGCCACGGGCTATACCGCAGGCCAGGGCAATGATATTTTTTATAACGGCACAATACTCGATCCCGTCCAGGTCATCCAGCGGATTGGCTTTGACGTAGCGGTTGCGCAGCAATTCGCAAAAACGCTCTGCTGTTGCCAGGTTATGCGAGCCGATGGTCAGGTACGATTGCTTCTCCATGGCTACCTCTTCGGCATGGCAGGGGCCTGCGATCACCAGTTGGTGGCTGTTGGGTACATGGTAGTTTTTCCCCATGTAATCCGTGATCAGGATGTTCTCTTTCGGGATCATCCCCTTGATAGCTGAGATCAGCACCTTGTTACGGAGAGCGTCTGCCGGTAAACCGGCCAGGGCGTCCTGCACAAAGGCTGCCGGAACAGCTAGTATCACCCAGTCGGCCACGGCCACCACCGCGTGCAGGTCCGTAGCGGGTTTTACATACTGCAGGTCGTAAGTTACCCCACTCAGATAGCGGGGATTGTGCCTGTAGTTGATCAGGTGCTGCACATCGTTTTCGTTGCGCATCCACCAGTGTACCTGTGATTTATTATCTGATAGGATCTTTACCAGGGCAGATGCCCAACTTCCTCCTCCTATTACTGCAATTTTTTCCAAGCCGGTTTTTGTTTATTTCTCTTCATTCGCATCAGCCAAGGCTGATTTATTCAGTGACTTTTCATCTTTCACTGCTACTTTCGCGCCGTCTTTGAGCGTTTTCGATACTGCTCTGAAAGGACCGGACACTACTTTCTGACCTTCTTGCAGGCCGCTCAGGATTTCGATGTTCTCGAAGTCGCTGATACCTGTCTTTACCTTCACCGTCTTTACGGTATTGTTGGCATCATGTACAAAAACAACTTCTTCAACCGGGCCGGCAGCGGCTGGCGGAGTAGCCGTTTCATTCTCTTCTTCTTTCTCTTCGCCGCTTTCACCCTCTTCACCTGCCGCAGGAGCCGGTTTATTGGAACGGGTCGTTACTGCCGACAAAGGTACAGTTAAAACGTTATTTTTTCGTTCCGTAATGATTTCAACAGAAGCGGTCATACCCGGGCGGAAAGGGCGGGTATTTTTCTGCGCCAGGTGGCTGTACGAATCATTCAACAGTCGGATACGCACCTCGAACTCTGTAACGGCCTCCAGCGAAGCAGCGTCCTTGGCGGTGTTGGCAATAGCTGTTACCAGGCCTTTGAATTTTTCGTCACGGCTGGTATAGGAGTCTACTTCCACGATAACAGAGTCACCCAGTCCCACACGCACAATGTCGTTTTCGTTTACATTCACGCGCACTTCCATGTTGTTGAGGTTGGCGATGCGCATGATCTCGGTACCGGCCATTTGGGAAGTACCCACCACACGTTCGCCCTGCTCCACATTCAGCTTCGATACGGTGCCGCTAACGGGGGCGTAAATAGTGGTTTTGTTCAGATTTTCACGGGCATCCTTCAAAGAGGCCTGCGCGTTCTGCACACTGAATTCAGCTGCCCGAACACTTTGCACGAGCGACTCTATTTCCTGCTTACCGGATTCGTAAGCAGCTTTGACCTGCTGAAATTCAGATTCTGAGATGACCTTCTGGTCAAACAGCTTTTTGTTGCGGTCATAATTCTGTTCCACCTGCTTGAAGTTGGCGCGTGTCTGTCCCAGGCGGGCTCTTGACTGTGACAGGTTGGCCCGGGCCTGATTTACGCCTGCCTCCTGCATATCTACAAAAGACTGGTAGTTATCCGGGCGGATGCGCAGCAATAACTGGCCTTTCACAACTGAGTCGCCTTCCTGCACGTGCAGTTCGATGATCTCACCCGATACGTCCGGGCTGATTTTGATCTCTGTTTCAGGCTGAACCTTGCCTGAAGCACTTACTTTTTCTACGATCTGGGTTCTTTTAGCTTCCGACAGCACCACTTCTACTCCCTCGTCTTTGCCGATCCAGCCGGACTTTTTAGCAACAAGTGCACCTGCAAGCAACAAAACAAGTGCGCCGATCAGGGTATAAATGAGCTTATTCGATTTTTTAGCAGCCATAGTGTATGATTAGAAAGAAAGGTCTTTACCCTGGTAGAAGTCCAGGACTTTGAGTTTAAAGGTGTAGTCGTATTTCGCCTGATTCAAACTGGATTGAGCGGAACGATAGGTATTGGCAATCACATTGAAATCAACTGTATTGATGATCCCGCTGTTCAGGCGCAATTCTGCATTCCGGAAGTTTTTTTCCGATGCGATCACTTGTTCTTTTGATGCCGCATACCGTTTTTGTGCCGCGATCGCGTCCACATACGCCTGCTCTATTGTTTGACGCAGGTTATTTCGCGCAATATCAGCATTTAGCTGGGCATTTTGTTGTGAAATTTTAGCCCGCTGCACTCCTATCCGGGTTTGAAAGCCGTTCAGAATAGGGATCTGCAAAGACAAGCCCACTTGCGTAGAAAGGTTGTCGTCAAATTGGCGGAAGAATGGATAGTCACCTTCCAGGCGGCGGGCGCTGATATCGGGGAAGTAGAGCGTTTCGGATCTTGTGCCGGCTGCGTCATAATACACAACCTGTGGCGAAAGGCCATTGTCTACAGTCTCAATCCCTAATAATCTCTTGCTGGTGTTGGCATAGCGGCTGCCGGCTCCTGCAAATAAACTTAGTCTTGGAAAATAAGCTCCCTTCGCCACATCAAGGCCTTTTTCAGAGCTGCGTAAACGAAGATCCACCGCCCGGATAGCGGGCTGTGTCTGCAACGCGATGTCGTACACCTGGTTTCCATCCACGATAACGGGGGCTTCATCAGGCTCCGGGATCTGCGGGATCTCGATCTGAAAGGCTTCGGAGGTAGGGATATTGAGCAACTGCATCAGCGACAGGCGTGCGATATCACGCTGGTTCTGTGCGGTAATGTAGTTGAGTTCATCTGTGGCAAATTGAGATTCCAGATCCAGAATGGCATTTTCGGCGACGCTACCGGCTTTGAAAAGAATTCGGGTCCGGTTCAGCTGCTGTTCTGTCAGACCGCGCTGCAATTCCGAAATACTCATTTGCTCATTGGCAAACAAGATGTTGAGGTAAGCGGTCACAACCTGAATGGTTACATCGTTCTGGGCAGACAGATATTCCTGCTCGCTGGCTTCCAGGGCAAGTGAATTTTGTTTGATCTGGTTGACCTGCTGGAATCCGGAAAATAAGGGTAGGTTCGCATTGATCTGCCCATTGGCCGTCCGGGCATTCTGGGTGGTCAGGTTGAACGTTACCGGATCCTGGAAGGAGCCTGTGTTAAAGCTATAACTGCCATTCGCATTGATGGTTGGCAGGCGGCTGAACTTGGATTGGTTGAGGTCTGCCCGGTCGAGGTCTCTGTTCAGGCTGTTTTGCCGCACCTGCAGGTTGTTTGCCTTCGCATAGTTGATGGCTTCCTCGAGTGACCAGGTGCCATCGCCGCCTGCCGCCTGTTGCTGAGCGAATGCAGCCGGAAAGGTGCATAAGCTCAGGCCCAATGCCAGAACCAGTGCTCTTTTAGATAATTTATTCATAGTGTAGGCGTTTATAGATCAATATTGGGAATGTAGATCACATGCTTCACCCAGCTCAGCTGTTTGATATACTCGAGGGTGATCGGTTTTATACCTGAATCCATCTCGATGAACTGGCGGGCCATCTCATTTCTCCCCTTCCGGGACACGTTCATAGTGGCAATGTTGCAATCGTCGTGGGCGATCACGGCTGCGATAAAGGCAATGCTCCCCTTCATGTCATCCGCATCGATGATGAGCGTGTGCAGGTTGGCAGAGAAATTTGCTAAAAAGCCGTCTACTTCCACAATCTTGATCACGCCTCCTCCCCGGCTCTGGCCGATCACTTCCACTTCCCGCTCTCCTGCTTTCAGGTTCAGCTTGATCGTGTTCGGGTGCATGGTCGAGGCATTTCCTACGGAGCGGAACGTATACTTGAGCCCCCGTTCTTTGGCATGCTCGAAGGCTTCTTTGATACGCTTATCATCTGTTTTGAAATCCAGCAGACCGGCTACTATGGCTCTATCGGAGCCGTGACCTTCGTATGTCTGGGCAAAGGAGTTGTAAAAAGTGATAACGGCCTCTTCGGGCGCTACACCTAGTACCCGGATGGCAGCGCGCGCAATGCGCACAACGCCAGCAGTATGTGAACTGGAAGGACCTATCATAATCGGACCGATCATGTCAAAGACACTACTTTTTTCAGCCATTGGAGTTAATTCGGAGAAGTATCGTGAAAACCAAATTTAGCAATTTAGTATAAGTATAACATTTTTTGCGTGGTATATTCTCCTGAATTCTACCAATCAGAAGTTTTGCTCTATCAATATAAGTTTTGTACCTATTAACCTGTAGAGGCATTTCTCTTAGAAAGCGCCGGAGCACTACAGAATGCCGTTTAGTTAAGCTTTTCAGTAACAGGTTATTGCTCGGCCATCCTTGCTGAGCTTGTGGCAGCGTAGCCGGTTTTTTATCCGTCAGGGTCGAAACGCCTATTCCCTGTTTCATTGCCTTGCTGCCTTTTTCGTTCTGAAGATGCATTTCTGGACGCCATGGTTGCCTGGATGCGTTGAGAGCATTTGGCTTGCTTTTCGTTTAAGTAAGAAAGCGCAACATTATTCGGTCAGAGGAGGCTTCTGTTGGATAGTTTTAGTTACTTTGTGCCGATTTTTGGAGCATTCGTCCTCATAAACCATCAGGAAATCATGGACCATCAAACGTTTAAGCCGGAAGTACTCGAGCAGCTAAGAAGACTGGAGGAAAAGTATGTTCCCCTCGGTCAGGATCTGGCTGCTTACCTGGAAGGGCTTTATTATACGGACTACCTCAACTACTGGGATTATATTCACCTGGATACCCTGCTGAGCCTGCAGAATCCACGTACCTCCATACCGGATGAGAAGATCTTCATCATGTACCATCAGATCACGGAGCTCTACTTTAAGCTTTGCCTGGAGGAGTACCGGCAAGTGGGTGATGACAAAGCGATTACGGGGGATGTGTTGATGAAACGCGTGAAGCGCATCAACCGCTATTTTGAGAACCTGATTGATTCATTTGATGTGATGGTGGATGGCATGGATCCGAAGCAGTTTCTGCAGTTCCGGATGGCGCTCATGCCTGCCAGCGGGTTCCAGTCGGTGCAGTACCGCATGATCGAGATAGCATCCACTGAGCTCCGTAACCTGACCGATAAAGAGAAACGCAAGGTTCTGGGCCTGCAGAGTACGCACGAAGAGCTGATGGGCTGCATCTACTGGAAAGAAGGTGCGACCGAAGTTTCTTCCGGCACCAAAACACTCACGCTCATCCGATTCGAAGAGAAGTATACCCAGCAGCTGATCCAGTTTGCCCGGGAGTATGAGCATCGGAATGTATGGTCCGCTTACAAGCGCCTGTCTGAGGAAGAGCAGCAAAACCCGAGGCTGATCCGGCAGTTGCGGGAGCTTGACAGCAATGTGAATGTGAACTGGCCGCTGATGCACTATAAGTCAGCCGTGCGTTACCTGCAGCGTGACCCAGAAGTCATCGCTGCGACTGGCGGCACCAACTGGCAGAAGTACCTGCCTCCGAAGTTCCAGAAGCGTATCTTCTACCCTGAGCTCTGGTCCGAACACGAACTGGAAAACTGGGGCAAAGGCTGGGTGGAGAAAGTTCTGAATGGGGATATTTAAATTGTCAAATTGTTGATTGTTTAATTGTTGGATGGTTGATTTAGGTATAATACAACCAGGTATGGAAAACCACGGAGAATGCTGTTGAGAGCGGAGTAGTGGATTACACACAAGATTCGAACTACTGCTGTTAAACTCGTGTTGAACAACAATTAAACCATTCAGCCATCAAGCTATTAATTTAAACTATTAATTTAAAAGTTTAAGGTTAACTACCTTACCTGCTGTACATGAGAAAGAAAGAGATTGAAGTGGTGGTAGCGCCGGAAGTGGCCTATGACAACGACGTGCTAGAGCGGGAGCTCATCAAAAGTGCTGGCCTGCAACCGGAAGAGGTAAAACACATTCACCGCATCAAGCGCTCCATCGATGCCCGCGGCCGCCAGGTGTTGCTCCGGATTAAAGCCGATCTATACCTGGATACACCTCCTGCTGACATACTGGACGTCAGGTTTCATTACCCGGATGTAAGCCAGGCCAAACAAGTCATCATTGTCGGGGCAGGTCCTGCCGGTTTGTTCGCGGCCCTGCGTTGCATTGAGCTGGGACTGAAGCCCATCGTGCTGGAGCGTGGCAAGGATGTCCGGGCCCGCCGCCGTGATCTGGCAGCGATCAACAAAGAGCACATCGTGAATCCTGACTCTAACTATTGTTTTGGGGAAGGCGGAGCCGGCACCTATTCCGACGGCAAGCTGTATACCCGTTCCAAGAAACGCGGAGACCTGCAGCGTATTCTTGATATTTTCGTGCAACATGGTGCCACCCGCGATATTCTTTTTGATGCCCACCCGCACATCGGTACCAACAAACTCCCTGTTATCATTTCCAATTTACGCGAGGCAATAATCGCTGCCGGTGGTGAAGTGCTCTTCGACAAGCGCGTCTCAGATTTTATTGTGCAGCAGGACGAGATGAAGGGTGTCGTGACACAGGATAGCCAGTCCTATACCGGCGAAGGCGTTATTCTGGCTACAGGCCACAGTGCCCGCGATATTTTTGAACTTCTGCACCACAAAGGCATTACGATCGAGGCCAAACCTTTCGCCATGGGCGTACGGGTAGAGCACCAGCAAAGCCTGATCGATCAGATCCAATACAAATGTGAAGACAGGGGCTGCTGGCTGCCGGCATCTTCTTATGCGCTGGTGCATCAAACCGTGTATGACAACAAGCAGCGCGGCATCTTCTCATTTTGCATGTGCCCGGGCGGGTTCATTGTACCCTCTGCTACTGCTCCCGGCGAAGTGGTCGTAAATGGCATGTCGCCGAGCCGCCGCGACTCCCGTTTTGCCAACTCAGGTATAGTAGTCGCCATCGAACTGGAGGATATGGACCTGCAGCAGCATGGCCCGCTCGCCGGCTTGCGCATGCAGGAAGCACTCGAGCGCAAAGCCTGCGAAATGGCCGGAGGAACCCAGAAAGCGCCCGCTCAGCTCCTGCTGGACTTTACGCAGGGCAAGACAGGTGGCGAACTGCTGGAAACCTCGTATCAGCCGGGACTGACGCCTGTGGATATGAACAAACTGTTTTCTCCTGACATGGCTTTCCGCTTACGGGAAGGATTCAAAGCATTTGGAAACAAGATGCGCGGTTACCTCTCCAATGATGCCCAGATTGTGGGCGTCGAGAGCCGCACCTCCTCTCCTGTCCGTATACCCCGTAACAGGGAGACACTGGAACACGTGCAGATCCGTAACTTATACCCCTGTGGGGAAGGTGCCGGCTACGCAGGGGGCATTGTGTCGGCTGCCATGGACGGCGAGCGCTGTGCCGAAATGATCGCGGCAAAAGTAGCCCGCAAGGTATAGGTTATCACGTTTGTAGCCCTGCTGTACTTTAATTGCTTTGTAACGTTTTGGCTCCGGAGCCTGTTTAATAAGCAGACAGCATTCATTATTTAGTTAAGCTATGAAAAAGACTCTTGTATTAGGTGCTACCGATAATCCTTCCCGCTTCGCCTATAAAGCTGTGCACAGGCTCCAGCAGCATGGGCACGATGTAGTGCCGGTAGGAATCCGCAAAGGCGAAGTTGGTGGCCAGCCCATCATCACCAATAAAGAAGAAGAAATAGAAGGTATAGACACCGTCACCCTGTATGTCGGGCCTCAGAACCAGCCCTCCTGGTATGACTATATACTTTCCTTGAAGCCGAAGCGCATCATCTTCAATCCGGGGACTGAAAACCGGGAACTGGAGCAACTGGCCGAAGATGCGAACATAGAAACGCTGCATCATTGTACCCTGGTCATGCTGGCCAGCGATACCTATTAATTTTCAGAAAATTATTTTTAAAAAAGCAAAACCTGAGGAAAAACCACGGCGTATAAGCTACTATAACAAAAGTAAACAGATGGCATTTGTTGTCTATGCTTACTTAAGAAAAAGGGATCTTTTAAGAGATCCCTTTTTTGCTTTTATAGCTTTTTCATTGTAAGCTTCTTTTAGAGTTGTTTTGCTATACCTGCAACGAGCCTTCCCCATTTCATAAAGTGACTACCTCTACCCTAGAAGCAGCGCTAAACGCAAGGTATACCTCGTTCACTTTCTAACTCTATACCTTATTATCATGCTTCCCGGCGTAGTACTTCCAATGGCGGCTTGTTCAGGATACCGCGGCTGTTGAGCAGGCCGACGATGATTGTAAGCAGGGCGACCAGCACAAAAATGATGAGCAGCGGCCACAGCACCGGCACAAATTCCAGTTCAAAACTGAATACGGCCAGAGCCCAGGATGCACCGAAGGCAATGACACAGCCTGTCGCTGCTGCCAGTATACCCAGTAACAGGTACTCCATCAGGGTAATACTCAGGATCTGCTTTTTGTTGGCTCCCAGGGTACGTAGCAGCACACTTTCCTGCACCCGCTGGAATTTACTTACATTCACGGAACCCACAAGCACCAGCAAACCAGTAAAAATACTGAACAGCGCCATGAACTGAATCACAAAAGAAATCTGGCTGACCACCTCGTCGAGCGTTCGCAGGATCAGGTCCAGGCCGATGGCCGATACGTTAGGAAAAGTCTCTACCACACGCCGCTGAAACTGCGCGGACTGCTGCTCATTGGCACTGCGCGTCATGAGCACATGAAACTGCGGCGCTTCCTCCAGCACTCCTTTTGGAAACAGTATCTGAAAATTGGTTTGTACCCGGTTCCAGTCCACGGCACGTACATGCGCCACGCGGGCCGTAATGGGAGCGCCCTGCACATTGAAGATCATGGTATCTCCTACTTTGGCTTTGATACGTTCCGCATAGCGTTCCTCCAGTGATACCGGCACCAGCTCTCCTTCATTATACTGGTTTTCTTTCCAGTTGCCGGCCTTTGTTTCCTCGGAGTCACTCAGGTGGTCCCGGTACGTGACCCGGTACTCCCGCGTAAAATTCCAGGGCTTGATCTCGAGGGTGGTGTCCTTGCGAACATCGGCCAGCGTCAATTGATTGATCTGTTCCAGCCGCAGCGTCACGATCGGATCAAAATAAAGAATGGGGAGTCCCTCCTGCTTTGTGAGGTCCGCTACCTGTTGCCGCTGCGCATTCTGAATGTCAAAGAGTACCAGGTTGGGTTGGTTTTCACTGCCTGAGATGGATACTTCGCTTAGCAGCGTCCGTTGCACCATGTACAGGGTACCGATCAGGGCGGTGCCCAGGCCGATCGAGACCATGAGCAGCAGCGTCTGGTTGTTGGGACGGTACAGGTTAGCCAGCCCCTGACGCCATACATAGCCCCAGTGTGTCGGAAAGAAGCGGCGAACGGTCCAGGATAATCCTTTGGCCAGTATAGCCAGCACCAGAAAAGCCGCGATCACGCCCCCCGAAAAGGCCAGCGCCTGCCACCAGGTACCCAGCTGCCAACGTGAAAAACCCAGGATGAACAGGAAAATAAGCCCGTATACTGCCCAGCGCAAAGGGTCTTTCTGATTTGTCAGATGTTCTACGGTGGCCCTCAAGGTGATAAGCGGAGACACCTGCCGGATGCTGAGCAAAGGCAGCAGCGCAAACAGCACCGAAACGATCACACCCAGCAGCACGCCCTGTGCGGCGGCCGCAAATGAGAAATAGGCATCTACCTGCACCGGCAGGAAAGTCTTGAATAACTCCGGCAGCACCAGCTGCACAACGCTGCCCAGGGCAGCCCCTGCCAGCCCACCCAGCAAGCCCATCCCCATCACCTGGAACAGGTATACCAGGAAAGCCTGTTTCCCGCTCATACCCAGGCAGCGGAGAATTCCAATCGTAGCCAGCTTGTCGCGCATATACACATGCACCGCACTAGCCACCCCCACACAACCCAGCAGCAAAGCAACAAACCCCACCAGTGCCAGGAAACGGGCCAGCTCATCATAGGAATTTCCCATGCTCTTCTTGCGCGTCTCTACCGTGTCATGAAACAGTCCGTATTCTTCCATGCGTGGCTCCAGTCGATTACCTAGCGTATCCGGCTGTACATTATCATTCAGGTCAAAGTAGTAGTAATAAGAAACGCGGCTGCCACGTTGTATCAGGCCGGTTTCGGGGAGGTACTGCCGCGGAATATACACAACAGGTGCCACAGCAGCAGTCATAGCTGTTTGACCGGGAATGCGGTGCAGGGCGCCTTCAATGACGAACGTCTGGGCACCTACCCGTACGGAGTCTCCTGGTTTGGCATCGTACTGCAGCATCAGGTTGTAGTCAACGAGTGCGCGCCTGGCCTGCCGGAAGGTGCGGCTGGCTGTTTCCGGTTCAGTTTCGATGGATCCGAAGTAGGGAAATTCACCTTCCAGTGCCCGTACCTGAACCAGCCGTGTCGCGTTGCTCTTTTCAAAGTATACCATCGACATCATGCGGTTCTCGTCGGAGCGCCTGCCCAGGGTGCTCACCGAGTCTACCAGGGCCTGTGCCAGGGAGTCGGGCTCCTTGTTCATCCCCATGACGAGGTCTGCACCAATGAGAGTTCTGGCCTTCGCATCGATCGCTAGCTTGAGGCTGTCCCGGAAGGAGTTGATGGCCACCAGCGCCGCTATACCTAATACAATGGAAGACAGGAACAGCACCAGCTTGCCCCGGTTCCGGCGGGTATCACGCCAGGCCATCCTGAGCAGCCAGGGAATGTTCAGCTTTGATTTTTTATCGGGATGAAAGTTATTTTCTGACAAAGTATACTGGAAGGTAAGAGGTATAACCTGGTGTATGGAAGACGTTTATGGAATTAGTGTTGCCTGTCGTTCTCCCGCTCCGATACTGCTTCTGTCGGGCTGGTGTCTGAAACAAGGTGACCTCCCTTGATGCGGATAATGCGCTGGGTTTTTTCGGCCAGTTCGAGGTCATGGGTGACGAGCACCAGAGTCGTGCCGGCCTCCCGGTTCAGGTCAAATAACAGCCGTTCCACTTTGTCGCCGGTTTCTTCGTCCAGGTTTCCGGTCGGCTCATCCGCAAAAAGGATCCTCGGGCGGTTGGAGAAAGCCCGGGCCAGGGACACGCGCTGCTGCTCCCCGCCCGAAAGCTGCGTCGGGTAGTGATCGTGTCGTTCAGCCAGCCCCACCCGGGCCAGCAGTTCCATGGCCTGTTGCTGCACATTGCGTTCCCCGCGCAGCTCCAGCGGCACCATCACATTTTCAAGCGCCGTCAGTGTCGGGATGAGTTGGAAGTTCTGAAAGATAAAGCCTACGTACTGGTTGCGTACTTGTGCCCGTTGGTCTTCGCTCAGGTTATCCAGCTTCACCCCGTTTAAAACAACGGAGCCGCTGCTGGCACGGTCCAGACCGGCGCAGAGGCCAAGGAGTGTGGTCTTGCCGCTCCCCGATGGCCCTACAATGGCGCAGGTGTCACCGGCCTGAAGCGAAAAATTTATACCTTCCAGCACCGTCAGGTGGCGATCACCACTGTTGTACGTTTTCTGGAGGTTGTTTATTTCAAGTATAGTAGACACGCTTCTTGTGTTAGAGTTGATACGAAAGGAAACCGTAGCCTTTGCAGGTATTCCGGAGACAGCTTGCTGCGCCCCGAACCTAATAACTAAAACGGGGCGTTATAGGTTTTACATACGTTACCACTAAATTTAGGCAAAAATCACATATATGAAGAAAAAGAGCAAGTTTATTACCCTATACCTGGCGGCATTGCTATTTATGACCGGATGCGGAGAAACAGAAACCACCGGCCAGGTGAAAGCAGAACAGAAAGCCGGCGCAGAAGCCCCTGTAGCAGATGAGAAGCCAAAGGCCGAAAGAACCCGGACGATCGTATTCTTTGGAAACAGCCTGACGGCCGGATACGGACTGGAGCCGGACCAAGCTTTCCCAACACTCATACAGGAACGCATCGATTCGCTGGGTTTACCTTATAAGGCCATCAATGCGGGGCTGAGTGGCGAAACTTCGGCCGGCGGAAAGAGCCGCATTGACTGGCTTCTGAAGCAGCCGATCGACGTTTTTGTGCTCGAACTGGGCGCAAATGATGGCCTCCGGGGCATAGATCCGGCTTCCACCTACGATAACCTGGCCACCATCATAGACAAAGTGCGGGAGAAGAACCCGGAGGTAGCTGTAGTTCTGGCAGGTATGCAGATGCCACCGAGCATGGGCAAGCGGTTCACGGTGGAGTTTGAAGAGGTTTTTACCCGTTTAGCCAAAGACAAGGAAGTGACCCTGATCCCGTTTTTGCTGGAAGGCGTAGCTGGGGAACGTGCGCTGAACCAGGGTGATGGGATTCATCCAACGGTGGAAGGACAAAAAATACTAGCTGAAAACGTATGGGAAGTGCTGGAGCCGATCCTGGTTGCAGACCGCGCGTCCTAATCTTTTTTGGCGAAAAATAAAATATTTTTAAATCCTTGTAACCTTTCCTATACCTAACTGCGTATAAATGAATGGCTAAAAGTTGAAAGTTTATTTACGAATTAAACCTTTCACATAATAACAGCACCGTCCCCGAAAGGAGCCGGTGCTGTTTTATTTTAGGGCAATATGCGAATATCCTTGACTTATTCAGCCACTTCTGACTTCATTTTCTCAGCCAGAATGTAATAAGCGCCTTTCGTAACGATTTGCGCATTGGCCGGCAGTTCCTTCACTGGCTTTACTTCCATAAAACCATTCTCCGACACGCCCGTTTCTACTTCCTGCATCCGGAAAGTAGTTGGAGCTTCTTTTACAAACACATAATCTTTGCTTTTGTAGCGCACGATGGCCTCCTCCGGCAGTGCTGGCAGTTCCTGTTTGCCGGCCAGTATCTGTGCGTTCACATACATGCCTGGCAGCAGGCTGGTATTTTTGTTGTTTTCCAGTTCGGCATGCACCGTCACCATCCGGGAGTCCCCTTCAAAGGCCTTTCCCAAAGCAAATACTTTGGCCTCCAGTGGATCACCCGCTACATTGGGCATTGAAAACAGGACCTTCTGCCCTTCTGCCATTTTGCTGAAGTCTTTTTCGAACACGTTGAGCTCCAGGTGCAGGTGGTGGTTGTCTACGATCTCAAACATCTGCTGTCCCGGTTGGGCGTAGGTGCCAATGTTCACATCGATCACCCGCAAAAAGCCACTGATCGGGGCCGTAATGGCCATGCTCGACGTGATCTGTCCGGCTGCCACGTTCTTTGGAGACACCCCGAGCGAGGTCAGATGCGTAGCGAGAGCCTTCTGACGGGCCCGCTGCACCTGCACGTCCGACTCTGCCGACTCAAATTTTTTGCGGGAGCCCACTTGTTCTTCATTCAAAGTACGCTGGCGCTCATAATCCTGCTCGGCAAAACGCAGCTGGTTGCGGGTTGTCAGGTACTCCTCCTGCAGCTTGATCAGTTCCGGATTCTGTATAGTGGCCAGTACTTTTCCTTTCTGTACAAACTCTCCCTCTTTTACCGGAATGCTGCGCACTATACCGCCCAATAAAGGGTTGATACTCGCTTTGTTCTGTGGCGGAAGCTGAAGTTGTCCGTTCGCCCGTATCCGTGCCGAAAGGCTGCGGTTCTGAATGGTGCCCAGTTCGATGTTACTTACCTGCTGCTGTGCCTCCGAAAAAGCGACAACAAAGGGTGAAGTCGTAACAGGTTTTTGTTCGCTAGTGGCGGTTTCGGTTTGTTTTTCCTGTTCCGGTTGGGAGCAGCCTGCCAGGCTGATGATGCCGCTAAGGGCCAGTATTTTTATAGTATGTGATGTCATGTTATTCGATTCCTGCTGTAAACTCTAAACTGATGATCGTTTGATTGTAGTCCCGAAGGGCGTTGAGGTAATTGTTTTTGAGCTGGTAGGCCTGATCCAGTGCCTGGACATACTCCACGTAGTCAATGTCTCCGGTCTGGAAGCTAAGCTCTGCAGCTTTGGAAAGCTGGTTTGCCTGGCGAAGAGCTCCCTGCTCAAAATATGATAAGGTCGTGGCATGTTTCTGCAGCTCCTGGGCCAGGTTTTGCAACTCCGTCAGTAGGAGTTGCTCCTGGTAAGCCACCTGGCTTTTAACTGCTTCTTCATTCAATTTCGCGGCCTGGATACGGGATTTCTGAGCGCCGAACCAAAGCGGAATGGCTATACCTGCCTCAAAGCCCGTAAAGCGGTCGCCAGAGGTATACACTCTCCCCGGATTTTCAGCCGGGGCTTCTCCCTTAAAGGTCTGGTTGAAATAGCCGATCGTAAAATCCGGCAGCATACGCGATTGCTCCAGTTTTTTCTGCCGCTGGGCTATCTGCAATTCACTCTGCAGGAAAGCAGCGTAGGGATTGGCAGCAACGGTGGCACTGTCGATCAGGAGAGCCGTGTTACGTTTTGTCAGCTCTTCGTCCGCGAAGGTAAGCGGTTCCTGCGCCTGCAGGAGTTGCTGCAGCCGGCGCTCCACTATCTGCTTGTCGGCTTTTGCCTGTTGCAGTTCCGTGCGCATACCCAATCCGCGCGTTTCGGCCGTGGCTTGCTCCAGGAAGCCTGTTTCTCCGGTCTTGAAGCGGATAGTAGCCGCCTTGGTAAAGCGACCGTACAGGCTGTCTTGTTGCTGCAGGAGTCGCACACGCTCGTTGTTATACTGCAGCTGAAACCAAGCCTGTTTGATGTCGCGTACCAGTTCCCTTTCAACGATGTGCTTACGGGCCTCCGCCTGTTGGATGGTGGCATCCGCCAGTTTGGCCTGGTCGCGGTATACGGTCGGGAAGGCAAACTGCTGCGTAGCCGACAGGTACTCATCCTGATTTGCCGTGCTTATCTGGCCGCGGCTGTAGGACAGGTTAGTTTTAGGCAGGTCGGTGGCTGCTCCGCGCAGGGCCTGTTCCCGCTCTACGCCATAGGCAGCGCTCTTCAGGCCCAGGTTGTGTTCCTTTGCATACTGTATGCTCTGTTCCAGGTTCAGGGGCTGCTGCCGGGGAGTCTGCGCCTGCACCGAAGCAGCACACAAGCTCCCTGCTCCGAGTAGCAACCAAAGAATCATGTGGGCAGGTATAGCCTGCAATTTGCGCTTGTCCTTCGAAGGTTTTGCCTTGGAAGAGAAAATATAATAGAGCACCGGCAAAACGACCAGTGTCAGCAAGGTAGACGTGAACAGACCCCCAATCACCACCGTTGCCAGCGGGCGCTGTACCTCCGCTCCGGCAGAACCGGAGAGCGCCATCGGCAGGAAGCCCAGTGCCGCCACAGACGCGGTCATGATCACCGGGCGGAGGCGTACTCTGGTTCCTTTTATGATCCGCTCGTAGGCATCTTCCATACCTTCCTCCCTCAGCTGATTGAAGTAGCCGATCAGTACGATGCCGTTCAGTACGGCTACACCGAATAGCGCGATAAACCCTACGCCTGCCGAGATGCTAAAAGGCATGCCCCGCAGCCAGAGCGCAAAAATGCCGCCGATGGCGGATAAAGGTATAGCCGTGAAAATGAGCAGGCTTTGCTTGACTGACTTAAAGGTAAAGTATAAGAGCAGTAAGATGAGCAGCAAAGCAGCAGGAACCGCTACAGACAGACGCTCTTTGGCTGCCACCAGGTTCTCGAACTGGCCGCCATACGTGATGAAGTAGCCCGCCGGCAGCGGCAGTTGCTGTCCCATGATGCCCTGGATCTCCGACACGATCGATTCCACATCGCGGTCCCGCACGTTAAAGCCGACCACGATACGACGCCTGCCTTCTTCGCGGGATATCTGCATCGGGCCATCCTCGTAGCGGATATCAGCTATTTGTTGTGCCGGCACCTGCCCGCCTTCCGGAAGTGGGATGTAGAGGTTTTCGATGTCCTGCAGGTCCTGCCGGGCGCCGCCTTCCATGCGTACCACCAGGTCAAAGCGTTTGTCGCCTTCGTACACTGCCCCGGCTGTCTGGCCTGCAAAGGCCGTTCGCAGCACAGCATTCACATCTGATACCTGCAACCCGTACTGCGACATCTTCGCCCGGTTGTAGTCCACCACAATTTGTGGGAGTCCGGTTACTTCTTCCACGTACACATCCTGCACACCTGCCACAGGCGAAATCAGTTTGTCAACCTGTCCGGCCAGTTCTGAGAGCTGGTCCAGATCTTCGCCGTAGATCTTGATGGCGACGTCCTGGCGGGCACCCGTCATCAGCTCGTTGAAGCGCAGCTGCATCGGTTGCTGGAAACCGTAGTTTACACCCGGCAATACCTTCAGAGCTTCGTCCATCTTGGCCGCCAGCTCCTGGCGGGTGCTGGCGCTCGTCCACTCATCTTTTTCCTTGAGCAGGATCATCACGTCGGCAGCTTCGATCGGCATCGGATCCGTCGGGATCTCCGCCGTACCGATTTTCCCGATCACACCGGTTACCTCCGGGAACTGCTTGAGCAGGATCTCACTGGCTTTGGTGGTAGTTTCAATGGTCTGGGTGAGGGATGCTCCCGGTACCAGACGCAGGTCCATGGCAAAGTCACCTTCTTCCAGATCCGGCAGGAACTCTCCGCCCATGCGGCTGAAAACAAAAAGGCTGAAAACAAACAGTAAGACCGCAGCGCCCACGACCATTTTGCGGCTTCGCAATGCAAACCGGATCACCGGCATGTAAGCGCGCTCCAAAGCACCCATAATTTTATCGGAGATATTGGGCTTATATTTCGTCTTCTTGCTTAGCAACAAGGTCGAAACCATCGGGACGTACGTCAGCGACAGGATGAAGGCACCCAGGATCGCAAAACTTACCGTCTGTGCCATGGGTTTGAACATCTTGCCTTCAATTCCTACCAGCGCCATGATCGGCAGGTATACGATAAGGATGATGAGCATACCAAAGGCAGCTGACGTCATGATGCTGGAGGCGGCTCCTTTTACCTCATCGTCCATCTCGCGCTGCGACAGCCTGCGCAGCGGCAGGTCCTTGTTCTTGACCACGATGAAATGCAGCACGCCCTCTACAATGATCACAGCCCCATCCACGATCAGGCCAAAGTCAATGGCCCCCAGACTCATCAGGTTACCGGACACGCCGAACAGGTCCATCATACCCAAGGCAAAGAGCATGGAAAGCGGGATAACGGATGCAACCACCAGGCCAGCCCGCATGTTACCCAGCAGCAGGACCAGTACGAAAATAACGATCAGGCCGCCTTCGATCAGGTTTTTGGCGACCGTATTGATCGCCTTGTCCACCAGTTCGCTTCGATCCAGGTAAGCTTCTATGGCCAACCCTTCCGGTAACGTGCTCTGTATACTGGCTACTTTATCCTGTACACTCTTGATCACGTCGGATGAGTTGGCACCTTTCAGCATCAGCACGATGCCGCCTACTACTTCTCCTTCGGTGTTGCGGGTAAGCGCCCCGTAGCGTACCGGATGGCCATACTGTACTTCCGCCACATCGCTTACGACTACGGGTACTCCATTGCGGTTGCTCACAACCACTTTTTCGATATCTTCGAGGGTATTGACCAGCCCGAGTCCCCGGATGAAAAAGGCACTCTGGTTTTTCTCGATATAAGCGGCCCCTGTGTTCTCGTTATTGCTCTCCAGTGCGGAGATGACTTCCGCTATGGTCAGGTTGAGGCTGCGGAGCTTGTCGGGGCTGAGCGCTACTTCATATTCTTTTAGGAAACCGCCAAAGCTGCTCACATCGGCTACACCCGGTGTACCTAGAATCTGGCGGCGTACGATCCAGTCCTGGATGGTGCGTAATTCCGTAGGGCTATACTTTTTGGAGCTACCCGGCTTGGGCACGAGCACATATTGGTAGATTTCGCCCAGTCCGGTGGTGACGGGAGCCAGTTCCGGCGTACCCATTTGCTCGGGGATCAGCCGTTCGGCTTCGCTGAGCCGCTCGGTGATCATCTGGCGGGCCAGATACTGGTCGACTTCTTCTTTGAAAACAACGGTAATGACCGAAAGGCCAAAGCGTGATACAGATCGCATCTCCACAACGTCCGGCACATTGGCCAGCGACATTTCGATCGGGGTGGTAATAAAACGTTCCACCTCCTGGGCTGCCAGGGTCGGCGAGGAAGTCACGATCTGCACCTGGTTGTTGGTGATGTCAGGCACAGCATCGACCGGTAAGCGGGAGAGCGCAAAAGAGCCCCAGATCACCAATGCAAACACCATAAGCCCCACCGCCAATTTATTGTCTATCGAAAACTCGATAATCTTCTTAAACATGGTAAGCTATTTTATACATTACAATTTGATTAGATGAGTCACTTGTCAGCCCAGCTGTTTGAATACAAAACAGTACTCACGGCTGCACCTACAGGTATAGCCGGAATAGTAAGACTGAAAAGCAAGAAAGGATCTAAGCGATTGCAGGACGGGGCGGACGCCACCAGGAGAAAGCCACCTGTATTTCCTGGAGGTCAGGATACACCATGGGCTTAGTTTGGGGAATAACGAAAAATCGGAAAATAATCAGCTCCGGTTCTGAGGCAATGGTAAATGTGGCGCAGCAGCCACAACTGCAGAAGACCGGGCAGGTATCGTCGTGAAAAGGAGAATGCCCCGTTGTGTCGGCCACATCGGTCACACTCGGATGATGCTCGTGGGTATCCATGATCTTATCGGTGCATGGCAGACAGGCCATCCAGATCAGGTATAGAGAAAAGAAAACTGCCACCATTCTCATCACTACAAATATATACCTTAAAAATGTAAACAAGGCCTTTAGGCGCTAATTCAGAAAGATTCTTAGAATGTGTACATAAAACATAGCTGATAGCCAGTATTTTAGAGCCAACGGCACTTCATTCCTAAAAAAATATGAGAAATTTAGCACCGCTTAGGCAACCTCCGGGTGGGGTATCTACATCTAAGAGGTAAAGAGCAACAAAACAGCTCCGATCACAGGCCAGAAGCATTCCTATTTGATAAAATTTTACCCAGCGTGACAGAACTTGAGTTAATAACAGGATGCCAGAAGGCCGAGAGTAAAGCGCAGAAATGCCTTTACGAGCGATATGCCGCGCCGATGTATGGTGTTTGCCTGCGTTATCTCAAGAACGAGATGGATGCAGAGGAGGCCTTGCTCAACGGGTTTATGAAGATTTACCAGAACATAGACAGGTTTGAGAGCAAAGGCAGTTTCGAAGGTTGGGTAAGACGCATCATGGTAAATGAGGCACTGGGTTTCCTGCGAAAAAAAGAGTCCCTGTTCCTGTCGATCGAAGATAGCCATGTACAAGTGGCCGGAAGCGCAGGCGCAGACCAGGACCTGGCCGAAGGAGAACTGTTGGAATTGTTGCGCACTTTACCTGCTGGCTACAGAGCAGTTTTTAACCTGTATGCAATAGAGGGATATTCCCATAAAGAAATAGCCGATATGCTGAACATCACGGAGGGTACTTCGAAATCGCAACTGAGCAAGGCCCGCGCCATGCTGCAACGAAGACTGACCGGACAGGAAGCGATTGCCAGCTAATAAAAGGAGGAAAACATGAAACCAGAAGACGTAGACAAGCTTTTCAGGGAGCGCCTTGGACCTTCATCCCCTACTCCGCCAGCCGACCTCTGGAACAGGCTTCAGGATAGAATGGAAGCCGGAATGCCGGCAAAGGAAGAGGAGAAAAAACCACGCGGATTTATGTGGATGACGTATTCCATCGCGGCGGCCATCTCCCTGCTGCTAGCCGTAGGCATCGTGTTCTACAACGTGCAGCGCGGTACCGTAGCGGTGGATGGCATGGCCCAGAACAAGAAGCAGGTACCCGAGCAGCCACTCATTATTGAAGAGCCTGCTGCAGACCAGCCGGTGGTAGCCCAGGCTACGGAGCCCCTTGCTATACCTGAGCAGGCTGAAGTTCAGAAAACACCTGAGACTCCGGCACCTGCCCCTGCAAAGGCGGACGCTATACCTCGCGCCACACTGGCTAAAGCAGAAAAAAAGCCGGCTCCTGTCCGACAAGGAACTCCAACGGCAGCACCAAAAGCAG
The DNA here is from genome assembly GCF_054824225.1 of Pontibacter sp. HJ8. Classification (NCBI taxonomy): domain Bacteria; kingdom Pseudomonadati; phylum Bacteroidota; class Cytophagia; order Cytophagales; family Hymenobacteraceae; genus Pontibacter; species Pontibacter sp. HJ8. Next base: position 2,050 of record NZ_JSYF01000016.1, on the reverse strand, counting down.
CAGGCACCAATTCTGCTCCGCAACTGATAGCAAAGGCAGAGCAGCCTGCTATACCTGCAAAAGTTGAGAAAGACGCTTACATTAACACAGGAGAAGTAGCCCCTGCCACGCTTGCTTCGGCCGGCAGTGTGAATATGAATGCGCAGCCGGTAGAGATCATCATCAAGCGTACCTCAGCGGTGCAGCCAACCGAGGCCGAGGAAGAGCTTACAGGCTTCGAGAAAAAGCAAAAACTGGCCAAGAACATCTTCAAACAAGCACGCAACCTGTCAAACGGCGAACGGGTGGAACTCTCGGAGCTCGGTATCAACGCGGACAAAATTGCCTTGGAAACGCAGATCGGAAAACAAAAAATATCAAAAGTCATTCAACTCTAACCTTTTAAACCATGAAAAGAATACTACTTCTCGTAACGGCCATCCTCCTGGCTGCCGCTACCGGTGTGTCTGCCAAAGGCGGCCCTACCCTGGGTCAGCGCCTCGGAGACCAGGATACCATTGTTGTGAAAATGGCCAATGGCGCCAAAATGGTGCTCTACCTGCAGAACATGGAGCAGCTCAAAGCCTTTGAAAATTACAGCCTGGACTCCCTTATGCGCGTGCTTAACAAATATGTAGACCAGGTCGAGAAAATGGACAGCGCCAACAAGGATCTCAAATCCAAAGAGACGACAGTTACGTTTGGTAGCGATTCCAATAACCCGGAGCAGGTGACCATTACCGTACAGGAAACAGACCAGGATGGCAAAACCACGAAGGAAAAGCATGAGATCCGCATCAACAAGAACATCAAGATCGATGTGGAGATAGAAGAGAAAGACGGAAATACCCGGGTAGATGTGAATCTGCCGAACAAAGCTGAGCGGGACAGCACCCGCGCCAAGTATAAGCAGGACCACTACAAATCCACGAAATTCAACTTCGATATCGACCTGGGTCTGAATAATTTTGTCAACACGGAAGCGCAACTGGTACCGGACCTGAAACCCATGGGCTCCCGCTATGTCAGCCTCAACTCGCACCTGAACTCCCAGATCGGTGGCCGCAAAAGTCCTTTCTACCTGGTTTCCGGGTTGGAGTTCTCTTTCAACAACTACATGTTTGACAAGAACTATGTGGTAGAAGAAGATGTGAACGAAGTCACTTTCTTCCGTCGGGATGAAGAAGTCAACTATGACAAGTCCAAGCTGACCATGTCGTCGGTGAACGTTCCGCTCATGCCTATGCTCAAATTCAAGAAGTCAAATGGCAAAGACGGTTTTAAAATTGGAGCCGGTGGTTTTGCCGGGTACCGACTGGGAGCGCACTCTAAGCTCAAATTTGAGGAAGGCGGCAAATCTCAGAAAGATAAGATACGCAGCAGCTACAACTTCTCTGACTTCCAGTATGGCCTCACGGGTGTGATCGGTTACGGCAACCTGGACCTGTTTGTGAAATACAACATGAACGACCTGTTCAAGGAGAACAGAGGACCGGATGCCAATGTGGTCAGCTTCGGTTTACGACTGCTAAACTAAGTAATGTTTGTGCAAGAGATGACGCGTAACAGAAAGAGCCCGGATGGGCTTTTTCTGTTTTATGAAGCTGCCTGCCGCATAAAGTTATCGATGATGATGGCTGTGGCCGTGGCTACATTCAGCGACTCAGCATGGCCGAAGGCAGGAATCTTGATCAGCCTGTTTACCTGCTGCGCCACTTCGGGGCGCAACCCATTGGCTTCGTTGCCCATCACTACAATGCCCTGTGGCCGGAGCTGCATCCGGTGGATGTTGTCGCCCTCCAGGGAGGCGCCGTAGATCGCAACGTCATCCGGCAAGGTATGCAACCAGTCCGCCAGGTCCAGGTAATGCGCCTGCACCCGAGTAAAAGATCCCATGGTGGCAGCTACCGTTTTGGGATTATAGAAGTCAGCGCAGGTGTCGGAACAGATAATCGTGCGGATGCCATACCAGTCGGCAATCCGGATGATGGTGCCCAGGTTGCCGGGGTCCCGGATGTCATCCAGAGCAATGGCAAAATCAGCTGGTTTGAAAGCTAAAGCAGGCAGCTGC
>NZ_JSYF01000150.1:0-6462 GCF_054824225.1 Pontibacter sp. HJ8 | reverse complement strand
TCGTTTTAATCTGAGTTTAATCTTCTATACCTACCTTCATCACACAATAACCAAACAAGCTGCTTATGATGCACTACCATTCATACGAAGACCTCATTAAAAACAACCTGACTTGGGCAGAAGAGAAACTGCAGCAGGACCCGGGCTATTTTCAACAATTAGCGGCAGGTCAAAAGCCTCCCTTTCTTTTCATCGGCTGTTCGGATAGCCGGATGCCACTCAACAGCTTTACCAAAACCGAGCCAGGCGAACTGTTCATCCACCGTAATGTAGCCAACCAGGTCTCCCTGACCGATATGAACCTACTGGCCGTGCTGGAATATGCCGTAGAGGCGCTGGGAGTTCAGCACATTGTCATCTGCGGACACTACTGTTGCGGTGGTGTGGAAGCAGCTTACCGGGGTACTGCCACAGGTGTGGTCGAGAGCTGGGTAAACCCGATTCGCGAGCTATACCTGCAGAACAAGCAGGAGCTGGACCAGATACCAAACGAGACGGAGCGATTGAACCGCCTGGCTGAATACAATGTGTTGGCGCAGGTACGGAACATCTGCAAAACCTCCGTGATGCACCGGGCCTTTAAATCCGGAAAATATCCGAAAGTCCACGGCTGGGTGCTGGACATCAAGTCAGGCCACATCATCGATCTACCCCTACCGCTGCAGGAGTGGAAAGAGCTAGGGCTCGTTCCTACCACTATCTGATCCGGTAGCGGGCACGACAAAACTTTTCAACTGCCGGTACGTCTTAGGTATAATTTTATATCTCTATAGTTTTATACCCTATTGGAACCAGCAGCAAAGCCTTTGTTACTTCGCCGGATCGTTTACCCCTTCCAGGAGTTTGCCCGTGCCCAGGCCCGGAGCGGCCTCCTGGTTTTGTTTTTAACCTTAGTGGCACTTGCCTGGCTCAATTCACCCTGGGGCTATACCTACCAGCAAGCCTGGCATTCGCCTCTGACCATAGTCTTTGGCAAATTTCAATTATCCAGGCCTTTTTCCTTCTGGATCAACAGCACTCTGATGGCTGTTTTTTACCTGGTCATCGGGCTGGAGGTCAAACGCATGTACCGATCCGGTGAGCTGGCGTCTTTCCGGAGCGCCGCCTTTCCGATAGCTGCGGCCATAGGCGGTATGACTGCATCGGCCGGTGTATACCTATACTTTACCCATGGCCTGGAAACTCAAAGAGGCTGGGGTATACCGCTGGCAACGGATGTAGCTTGCGCCTTAGCCATGCTGGCCATGCTCGGGAAAAGTGTTCCGTTTTCTCTCCGGCTGTTTCTCTCCTCGCTTGCCATACTTCAGTCAATCGGCTCCCTCCTGCCCACGGTTATACTGTATAGCACGGTGACAAATCTGCTGGCCTTGTCTGTGGGCACCGGTATATTCGGATTGCTGGTCGTATTACGGGCTTTGCGCAACCGCAGCATGTGGCTATACCTGTTGCTGGGACTGGTCATGTGGGCTGCTTTGCTGGTAGCGGGTGTAAATGCTGCTGTAGCAGGTGTACTGCTGGCGCTGGTCATCCCGGTTCGTTCGCGGGTAAGGGAAGAAGAATTTATCAGCACAGCCGATGATATTTTGGGAGAACTTCATGCACTGCATAGGATCAAACGCGCGGATCCCGAAGAAGAAACAGAAGAAGACTACCAGGCTACCGTCCATACCTTGAAGGCAAACTGCAGCAGGTCTTTATCGCCGTTGCGCAGGCTGCTGCACCAGCTGCTTCCATGGGCAGCCTATTTTGTGTTGCCACTGTTCGCACTTTCAACTGCTGCTTTTGCCTACAACAGTTTTGAACTGGGAGATCTTTTGGGGCCGGTTCCGCTAGGTATATTCATGGGGCTGGTAGTCGGAAAGCCCATAGGTATACTGCTTTTCAGCTGGATTGCCTCCGTGCTCAAAGTGGCAACCAAACCGCACGACATCACCTGGCCGCAGGTAGTGGGCGCCGGTCTGCTGGCAGGTACAGGTTTTACGATGTCTCTCTTTGTCGCTTTGGAAATTTTTGAAGGCAACAATCTGATGACGATTATAAAAATCAGCATCCTATGCGCTTCAGCTGTAGCCGCTGTGGCGGGTTTTCTGCTTCTTTCGCTGGTTGTGAAAGAGTAAATTTACTTCGGGCGAGCAGGTTTACTTCCACAAAAAAACTGATACGTTTTCGTATCAGTCCTTTCCCTATACAGCATAAGCTCAAATAGTATAGATATTCGGCCTTTTTAGATTAGTGCGGCGAGGGATGCAGAAAAGGCCTTACAGACTCCGCGTAGGTATCAAAAGCTTCTACAGTAGTCAGAATGTGATCAGGATAGGTAAGGGCCGTCAGCTTTCCGCCGAACACGCAACCGGTATCGATGTTGATCGTGTTGTTTTTCCAGCTCGGCTCCTGAACCGGCGTATGCCCGTATACTACTACCGCTACGCCTGAATATTCGGCTGCCCAGTCGAGTCGCACCGGCAGTCCGTGCGCATCCAGTTCACCGGTCGTAGGGCCGTAGAGACAAAGGTCGCGCACAGATTTGCTGTGACGACCGTGGAGGCGCTCCTCCAGTCCGGCATGTGCGATTACCAGTCGTCCTTCATCCAGAATTATGTGATGGGGCAGGTGACCCAGAAATTGTCTCACCCGATCGTGAAAGGCTTTATCATACTTTTCGAGTTGGGCCATGGTCAGTTCCAACCCATGCCGCACCTGCACATTCCGGCCCATCAGTTTCCGGTATAATTTATCGTCGTGGTTGCCACTTACACAAAGGGCCACATTCTGGTCCACCATGTCCATCACGAGCCGCAGTACTTCGGGCGAATTGGGGCCTCGGTCTACCAGGTCACCTACAAACAAAGCCATGCACCCGGAAGGGGGCAGCACGATATACCTGTTGCTTTCCTTATCCTCGTCTACCTGGTAGCCTAGTTTTAGCAGCAAAGTCAGCAACTCGTCAAAGCAACCGTGCACGTCTCCTATAATGTGAAAGTGACCATGCAGATTCTTCAAAATCAAATTGCCACTCCTGTCTGGTTCTTGTATCATAAAAAAATCTCCTGCAAACATCCCATCTTAACTCAACCTGTATAATAACTTAAAAACAGGGCTTCTGGTTAGACTACAGGCCACATTTTTGATAAGTTTTTTGCACAGTTTGGCCTCCGGTTACTTGAGCGCGGCATTAAATCTTGTTACTTTAGCTTTTTCTAAAACTTCGGCCGACAGGAGCCTTTCGTTTCCAATGCCTTATCTCAAAAAGTTTAAAATTCCGCTTCTCTGGTTACGACGGCACACCTCTTCCCGTGAATTTGTACTGATATCCAGTGTATTGGTAGGATTAACTGCCGGTCTGGCTGCCGTCGCACTCAAGACGCTGGTACACTACATTCAGGTTTTGCTGGCTTATGGCAACCGCCTGCTGGAGCAGCCGCTTTGGCTGGTAGTGTTTCCACTGATTGGTATCCTGCTGGTTGTTTTCATGGTGCAGGTGCTGTATAGCGGCTTACTGGGTCGGGGTACGGCCAGCATCCTGCACATTATCTCGCAGAAATCAAGCATCGTGGAGTCGCACAAAATGTATTCGCACGTACTCACCAGCGGTATTACGGCAGGCTTTGGCGGATCAGCAGGTCTCGAGTCACCTATTGTGGTCACCGGCTCAGCCATCGGCTCCAACTTCGGACGCGAATATCACCTCAACTACCGGGACCGTACTTTGCTGCTGGCCTGTGGTGCGGCGGCAGGTATAGCCGCAGTGTTCAATGCACCCATAGCCGGTGTGCTGTTCGCCATAGAGGTTCTGCTTACCGATATCAGCATCTCGGCTTTTATTCCGCTGATTATGTCGGCTGTAGTGGGCGCCCTCTGCTCCCGGATCATCCTGCGGGAAGAAATTCTGTTTTTTGCTGACCAGGTTAATGTTTTTGAAGCATCCCATGTGCCTTTTTATGTGCTGTTAGGTCTTCTGACCGGATTGATGTCTGTCTATTATAGCCGCTCGGCCTGGCGCATGGAAGCTCTATTTGAGCCATACCAGCACCAGCCTTACCGCCGCGCCCTGATCGGTGGTACTTTGCTGGGTCTGCTCATCATGCTTTTCCCGCCGCTGTTTGGCGAAGGCTACAATAGTATCAAATTGTTGGAGAGCGGGAATGCTGCCAGCCTGCTGCAAGACAGCTGGCTTTCATTTTTTGGTACAAATGAGTGGCTGCTGCTCTGTTTTGTAGGTATGCTGGCGCTCGTAAAAGTTGCAGCCACCACCTTTACCATTGCAGGCGGTGGCAACGGCGGAAATTTTGCTCCTTCCATGTTTGTGGGAGCCCATACCGGCTTCTTTTTTTCGCGGCTCACCAACATGTTGCAGATAAGCACTATCCCGGAAAGCAGCTTCACGATAGTAGGTATGGCCGGAATCCTGAGTGGCGTGATGCATGCGCCCCTTACCGCCGTTTTCCTGATAGCCGAGATCTCGGGCGGGTACACCCTCATGATTCCGCTGATGATCGTATCGGCCACGGCCTACGCGCTCGTCAAGTACTATGAGCCATTCTCACTCGACACCAAAAAACTTGCTCAGAAAGACGAACTGCTGACCCCCAATAAAGACAGAACCGTGCTGCGTATCCTGCAGATCCGGCATCTGGTTGAAACAGATTTTCATACCGTAACGCCGGATACAACTTTGGGCGAACTGGTGCAAGTCATCGCCCACTCGCGCCGGAATATTTACCCGGTTGTGGATGAAGAACAAAAACTGAAGGGCATCATCCTGTTGGAAAATGTGCGGGAGATCATGTTCAAAACCGAAAAGTATGACCTGGTGCAGGCCAGAGAGCTGATGATCAAACCTCCGGATATCGTACAGGCTACAGATACCATGACGGAGGTGATGAAAAAATTTGACGAAACCGGTGCCTGGAACCTGCCCGTGTTAAATAAAGAGCAATACATCGGGTTCGTTTCCAAATCAAGTATCTTCACGAAATACCGCAAACTACTTATCAAAACAACAGCGAATTAAAAGAGTTAGAGAGTTTTGGAGTTTTGGGGATGGGTTGGGTATGGCTATATGTTCCTTGTCAATTGATATTGGTAATGTTTTCTGAGCCGATCTCATTAGTTTTGCCGGAGGTAGTGAATGAGGTTTTCAATCCTTCATAACTTTCTAACTCCTAAACTTTCTAACTCCCCAACTCCTAAACTCCCATCATTTTCTGTCCGGATTTTCCAGATCGGCTCCAAAGCTCTCAACCCCTGCTGCACTTCGGAAACCGCTCATCAGGCAGTCCTTCCAGTAATTAAAAACTGAGCGGTGTTTCGCCCGTTCGACTTGTATGTTGCCAACTCGTAGTTCCTCTCCTTCTTTCGGATTATCGGATTTTATCACCACCTTGTTGGCTACCTTGGAGAGTACTTTCTTGCCAAACGATTGCCGCTTATCCTCGTCCTTGGTGAGTATGTCGACTTTAAAATCTGTATAGCGCACATAGAGTTTGCCCGTCGCCTTGTTACGGTAAAGCTGCAAGTCGACCTCACTTTGCTGCAGCTGCCCTGATTTTATACTCATAAAAGCAGTGGGTTCCAGGATAGGATTCAGAGTTGCGGGATTGCCCGGGCCAAGGGTAGCTTGTATGGTATGGTAAGCATTTGGGTCCAGCAGGTCAAGGCGTACGGTCATGGCAATAGGCACGTCGCCATTGATATTGGCCTTGGCCTCCACTACAGCCGGCTTTTTGGCAGACATCCGTTCCTTATCATTCGTGACATTCGTGATCGTAATGTCCATATTTTCAAGCCGGATTACTCCTTTCTCCGTAGCCTCCGGAGCCAGCTCTTCGTAACGGATGCGCATACCCTCTACCTTGATTTCAGGGAGTGCTATACCTGTCTTTAGCTCCTGAACAAAATCATGTGGCAGGGGCTTATTTCCTTTTTGGGGGAAATTCTTCCGGTCCATGTATACACGAAGGCTTGGCTTCTTCAACGCCACAAGTTCAGCTACCAGGTGATTATACCGGGAATGCAGGCGATAGTCTATGCCGCTGATATTGATTTCAGGAACCTCGGCATGCAACGTTGACACGGCTCTGCCTTTACGCTGTGCCAGTTCTGCATTTTTGAGCAGGGGAATCACCCGGAGGTTGCCGATATTGAGGGTTCCATCAGCCGTATTTGCTTTCACTGCGCCCGCCTGTATGCGGTAAGTGCCCTCCTTCAATAAAAAAGTAGCTTTACCAGATTGCAAGTCCATGCTTCGGGCGTAGTAAGCCCTGTTGTCCTGGTGGAATGAGGCAGAGTCGAGTTTCAGGTCCTTTACTTCAATCCTGAAGTTTTCGAGCGAAATCTTATCTGTAGCCGCTTTTCTGCTTTGCCTGATCCGCAAAGTTCCATCCTCAAGGTTGATCCTTTTAATTCTAAGGTCTTTGGCAATGCCCTGCAGGGATGCATGCAGGGGCTTGTGCTGATGTGTGG
>NZ_JSYF01000149.1:0-7397 GCF_054824225.1 Pontibacter sp. HJ8 | reverse complement strand
ATACCCGTAAATAACCCGGACGAGATGAAATACCAGGTCAACCTGAACGAAACCACAGATTTCCTGCTTAGCATTTTACGGAAGAGCATTTCCCCGGAAGCGCTGGACTGGCTTACGCAGAAACTCGAACTGCTCTCGGGTAATGCTGCCGACAAGGACCTATACCTGGCTTTTTCTTCAGCTCCCCGTTTTACGGGCAAAAACCTATTGAAAGTAGAGGAGTCCGATCTGCTGGAAGCGGAGAGGTTGCGCCCCGGCTTTGATCCGTCACGCTGGACAGTAGACCAGGCAGCCCGGACCTTGCTGCTGCTCGCCCTGCCGCATGACGATGAAAAAGTCTTAGCCAGCAAGCTTTTCAGGCTCTTCAACACCGCTGATATGGGCGAACTGGTGGCCCTGTACGCCAGTCTGCACCTGCTACCATACCCGCATGCTTTTGTAAAACAGGCAGCAGAAGGCGTACGCACCAACATGGGCAACGTCTTCGAAGCCATTGCCCTGGACAACCCCTACCCTGCCGACTATTTTGAAGAAGGAGCCTGGAATCAAATGGTGCTGAAAACCGTGTTTGTAGGCAAGCCGCTCTACCGCATTTACGACCTGGAAAAACGCAGCAATCCCACACTGGCCCGTATCCTCTCCGACTACGCGCACGAGCGTTGGGCGGCAGGACGCTCTGTCACCCCAGAACTCTGGCGCCCGGTTGGTCCTTTTATAGATGAGCGAATTATCGAAGACATCAAAAAGCTGTTTGCCCACCCGGATGTTTTACAGCACCAGGCTGCTGCCCTGGCATGCGCGCAAGGCAGTTATTTACCAGCCAGAGAACTGCTGGAGAATTATCCTGACTTGAAGAAACAGGTAGAAACCGGTGAGCTGAACTGGAACCTGATCGGCAACAAAGCCCTCATACAGAACTAATAAGACGACTCCTTAAACCCCATCACATGAATACGAATAACATGATGTTCATCGATCCGCATATCCACATGACCTCGCGCACCACCGATGACTATGCGCGTATGCGCCAGGCAGGTATAGTGGCCATCATAGAACCGGCTTTCTGGCTGGGCCAGCCACGCACCGAAGTGGGCTCTTTCAAAGATTACTACAGCAGCCTGGTGGGCTGGGAAAGATTCCGGGCCAGCCAGTTCGGCATCCGCCACTACTGCACCATCGGCCTCAACTCCAAAGAAGCCAACAACGAGGAACTGGCCGAACAGGTCATGGAACTGCTGCCTTTGTTCGTGTACAAGGAGGGTGTGGTAGGTATAGGCGAGATCGGCTACGATGACCAGACGGCCGCCGAGGACAAGTACTACCGCCTGCAACTGGAACTGGCCAAAGAAGTGAACATGCCCGTGCAGATCCACACGCCGCACCGCGATAAGAAGGCCGGCACCATCCGCAGCATGGAAGTGTGCATCGAACACGGCATTGATCCGGGTATGGTGATCGTGGACCACAACAACGAAGAAACCGTGAAAGACACGCTCGACAGAGGTTTCTGGGCTGCTTTTACCATCTACCCGAATTCCAAGATGGGCAATGAGCGCATGGCGGAGATCGTGAAACAGTACGGCACCGAGCGCATCATGATCAACAGTGCTGCCGATTGGGGCATCAGTGACCCGCTTTCTGTTCCTAAAACAGCTGCCCTGATGCTGCAACGAGGTATAAGCCAGGAAGACGTACGGATGGTGTGTTACCAGAATGCGCTGACAGCCTTCGGACAAAGCGGCCAAATAAAAGAATCGGACTGGCTGGAGCCGATGAAGGTAGACCAGACGGCCAAGTTCTCGGACAACTCCGTGCTGCGCGGCGGACAGACACCCGTAGTGGGCGACGCGTCTACGGGCTCCGACCTGACCGATATCATCGTTAAATAATGACACGAATTGGTGCCTACTTAAGGCTGATGCGCCCTGCTAATATCGTTACTGCCATTGCCGATATTATGATGGGCTACGCAGCCTCCGGTGCGCTGCTCTCCCTGGCCATTTGGGAGAGCGGCACCTTTTCCGTCTCAGAATTTTCTCCCTTGTTCTGGCTCATCCTGTCCACCATCGGCCTGTATGGGGGTGGCGTGGTGTTCAACGACGTATTCGATGCAGACCTGGACCGCGTGGAGCGGCCGGAACGCCCGATCCCCAGCGGTCGTGCCACGGTAGGCGGTGCTTCCCTTCTGGGAGGTGTCCTGCTGGCCGGAGGTATCGTGGCGGCCTGGCAGGTGTCTTTGCTCAGCGCCCTTCTGGCTTTGGCGGTGGCGGTCTGCGCCCTGGTGTATGACTGGAAAGGAAAACATCACCCGGTACTGGGACCCATCAACATGGGCAGTTGCCGGGGCGGCAACCTGCTGCTGGGTATGAGTGCGGTGCCGGCGGCTGTGGAGCAGTTCTGGTACCTGGCCCTGATCCCGATCGTCTACATCGCGGCCATCACGATGGTGAGCCGCGGGGAAGTGCACGGCGGGAACATCCAGGCCTTGAAAGGGGCTGTGCTGCTGTATGCGCTGGTGATCCTGGCCATCATCAGCCTGGCGCTGCTGCCGCAGTTCAACGTGCTCTACAGCATCCCGTTCCTGCTGCTTTTCGGCTACCTGATCTTTCCGCCCTTATTCAAAGCCATGCCCACCAAAGAACCCCGGCTTGTCATCAAAGCGGTGAAAGCCGGTGTACTGGCCCTGATCGTGATGAATGCCAGCCTGGCGGCTGGCTTTGCCGGCTGGGAGTATGGCCTGTTGGTGCTCCTGCTGCTTCCTGTCTCCGTATACATAGCCAGGAGCTTTGCTGTAACATAAGATAACAGAAATAGTATAGAATAAAGTCTATAGTTTGCATGCAGATGCTAGTTAAGAAGATTACCCCTATTCGTTTATGAGAACAATTCAACAAGCAATTCAGGTACAGTTCACCTATGGGGTTCATTTCACCGAAGGTCTTTTCAGGCTTGAAAACCGGACGCTGCTCCATGTGCTGCAGCAGGATGGCAGTACTGGCCCCAGAAAAGTACTCTTCGTAATTGATAGCGGCGTGGCAGAGGCTCACCCTCAGCTCGTCCGCGACATAGCAGCGTATGCAGCGCACTACCCGGAAGCGATCCGGTCCGTGGCCGAACCGGTGATTGTACCCGGTGGCGAGGAAGCCAAGAACAACCCGGCCCTGCTTAACCAATTGGTGGAGGCCGTGCATACCTTCGGCGTTTGCCGCCACTCCTACCTGATCGCCATTGGAGGCGGCGCCGTGCTGGACCTGGCAGGCTTTGCTGCCGCCATCGCACACCGCGGCATACGCCACGTCCGTATCCCGACGACCGTGCTGGCGCAGAATGATTCAGGCGTTGGTGTGAAGAATGGCATCAACTCTTTCAACAAAAAGAACTTCCTGGGCACTTTTGCCCCGCCTTTTGCCGTCATCAACGACAGCCATTTCCTGCTTACGCTCCAGGACAGAGACTGGCGCTCCGGTATTTCAGAAGCCGTGAAAGTTGCCCTGATCAAAGATGCCGCTTTCTATACCTCTCTCAAACAAAATGCCGGCAAGCTGGCAGCCCGTGACATGGTGGCCATGCAGGACCAGATCTTCCGTTGCGCCGAAATGCACATGGAGCACATAGGCGGCCGCGACCCGTTCGAAACCGGTTCTTCGCGCCCGCTGGACTTCGGGCATTGGGCTGCACATAAGCTGGAGCAGATCACGAATTACGAGCTGCGCCACGGCGAAGCGGTTGCCATCGGCATAGCCTTGGATGTCACCTACTCCGCGCTGACAGGTATGCTGAACCAGGCAGAACGCGACGATGTGCTCTCCCTGCTGCAGGACCTGGGTTTCGCGCTATATATACCTGCGCTTTCGGCCACTGAACCGGACGGAGAACTGCAGATCTTGCGGGGGCTGACCGAGTTCCGGGAGCACCTGGGAGGCGAACTGACCATCATGCTGCTCGACAGGATCGGAAACGGCGTGGAGGTGCACCAGATCGATCATGCCCTCATGACACAGGCCGTCGAAATGCTGAAGGAGTGGCATCCGCAACCCCGGAAGCTGATCGTGACCACCTGATACCTGCTACCTCCGTACGCTATACCCAGCACCCATACTTTATTTACTTATTTGTGGCAGCTGTTACCTGTGAGAACAATGAACTATGTTACTATCTGACGGACATCACTTAACCTATTGTACCAACATCCACCCGGGTGAAACCTGGGAAGAGGTTTTTAAAAGCCTCCTCAAATACCTGCCCGGCCTGAAAATAAAATTGTCGCCGGACAAACCGTTTGGCATCGGCCTTCGCCTCTCCGATGTGGCCAGCCGTGAACTGATGGAAGGTACCAAACTGGCTGGCTTCCGGCAATGGCTGGAGGACAACGGCTTCTATGTCTTTACCATGAACGGCTTCCCTTACGGTGGATTCCACCACCAGGTGGTCAAGGATGCGGTGCACCAGCCGGACTGGACAACCTGCGACCGGGTGGCCTATACGAAACGTCTGGCACATATTCTGGCGGCATTGCTACCCGAAGGTATGGAAGGCGGCATCTCTACTTCCCCCTTATCCTACAAACCCTGGTATGCCGATAAGCAGGACGAGCTTGAGCAGGTATACAGCACCTCCACCGACCACCTCACCTACCTGGTAGAAGAGTTGCTGAAGATAAAAGAGAAGACCGGCAAGATCATTCACATCGACATAGAACCGGAACCCGATGGCCTGCTGGAAAACAGCGAGGAAGTGATCGATTATTACGAAAACTGGCTGCTGCCTGCCGGCAGTGAGAAACTGGCAGAGGATACCGGTATATCGGAGGAGGAGGCGGTAGAAGCTATTCTGCAGCACATCCGGCTCTGCTACGACGTATGCCACTTTGCGCTGGCCTATGAAAGGCCTTCGACCACGTTTGCCAGGCTGAAAGCAGCCGGCATCCGGATCGGCAAGATACAGCTGAGCGCTGCGCTGAAAGTACTCCTGCCCGAAAGCGAGACCGCGCGCAAAGCCCTTGCCGAAGAGCTGGCGCCTTTTGCTGAATCGACGTACCTGCACCAGGTCGTGCAACGCAACCGCAACAAAACGCTCACCCATTATACTGACCTGCCGTTGGCGCTGCAGCACATCCTGCAGCACAAGGCCCGGGAGTGGCGCACGCATTTCCATGTACCCCTTTTCACGGACAGCTACGGCAAGCTCCGTTCCACCCAGGATGATATCGAGGCCGTACTGTCGCTGCTGCAGAAGGAGCACATCACCGATCACCTGGAAGTAGAAACCTATACCTGGGATGTATTGCCGGAAGGGATGAAGAAAGACCTGCCGGAATCCATTCAGCGGGAGCTGGAGTGGGTAATCGAAACTATAAACAACAAGCAAGATGCAGAAAACAGTCGTACTGGACGTAGTCGGACTCACGCAGTCCCTCATCGGTAAGCATACTCCTTTCTTAGCCGAATGGACTGCCCAAGCACAGGGCGCCACCATACAACCGGTAGTGCCGGCCGTTACCTGTTCTGTCCAGGCTACTTACCTCACCGGCCAGCTGCCCCAGGCCCATGGCATCGTCGGCAACGGCTGGTACTTTGAGGAGGAATGCGAGGTAAAATTCTGGCGTCAGTCGAATAAGCTGGTGCAGGTTGCCAAGGTATGGGAAGCCGCCAAGGCAGCAGATCCCACCTTCACCTGCGCCAACATGGGCTGGTGGTACAACATGTACTCTTCTGTCGACTATGCCCTCACGCCCCGCCCCCAATACCTGGCCGATGGCCGCAAGCTACCCGACTGCTATACCCAGCCGGCTGACCTGCGCGATACCCTGCAGCAGCAACTGGGCACCTTTCCCTTGTTCAGCTACTGGGGCCCGAAAACATCCATCAAATCAACCAAATGGATCGCAGATGCCTCCAAGATCACGGACGACCTCTACAACCCAACGCTCACGCTTATTTACCTGCCGCACCTCGACTACAACCTGCAACGCCTGGGCCCCAACAACCCGCGTGTTGCGCAGGACCTGCAGGAAATTGACAGCATTTGTGCCGACCTGATCCGCTTCTATGAAGCCAAAGGCGCCGAAGTGATCGTGTTGTCGGAATACGGGATAACGGAGGTAAACAACCCGGTACACCTGAACCGGGTGCTGCGGGAGAAAGGCTACATTGCCGTACGGGAAGAGCGCGGAACAGAGCTGCTGGATGCCGGCATAAGCCAGGCTTTTGCCGTAGCAGATCACCAGGTGGCGCACATCTACGTGAAAGACAAATCGAAGCTGCAGGAGGTGAAGCAACTCATCGCTCAGACACCCGGTGTGGAAGAAGTTCTGGAAGGCGAAGAACGGAACAAGTATGGCCTGGCCCACGAACGCTGCGGTGACCTGGTGGCTGTAGCGGATAAGAACTCCTGGTTCACCTACTACTTCTGGCTCGACGACAAGCGGGCCCCGGACTATGCCCGCATGGTTGACATTCACAAAAAACCGGGCTACGATCCGGTAGAGCTATTTGCCGACCCGAAGATCAAATTCCTGATGCCCCTGGTGGTAGGCAAGCTGCTCAAAAAGAAACTGGGCTTCCGCACCCTGATGGACATCATTCCACTGGATGCCACACTGGTCAAAGGTTCGCATGGCCGCATACCGGAAGAAAAAAGCGAATGGCCCGTACTATTCACTAAAAGCAAGCACACACAGCTTCCTGCTTCCATACAGGCAACAGAGGTATACGACCTGATCCTGGCACACCTGAACATCTCCCAGAAAAGCAGGCCAATTCTGGAAAAGGCGTAGCCTGAACAGCACCTGAACCTCCATAAAAAAAGCCCTCCTTTGCAGGAGGGCTTTTGCTTTGGCTGATGCCTGATCAGTTTATTTTGTCAGCAGCATTTTGTTGGAGTATACCTGGCTACCAGCCGCTACACGGTAAATGTAGGTACCTGCCGGCAGGTTTTCTGCTCTGAAGTCGACGCTGTGGTTACCGGCTGCCTGGCTTTCTGATACCAGCGTGCGCACTTTCTTACCCAGGATGTCGTACACCTCCACTTTTACCGGGCCCTCCTGCTCTACCGCATAGCGGATCGTAGTCGATTCAGAGAATGGATTCGGGTAGCTCACCAGTCTGCCTTCCGGCGAAACGGCCAGGTTAGACGTACTTGATGCAGTCAGTGGCTGCGTGCCGGCATTCCACAAACTGTGGGTACGGCTGATGATCACAGCGAAGTCAGCACGGGTTACATCCTGCAAAGGTTTGAAGGTGGCATGCAGCACCGGCTGCAGGTCATAAGGTCCCTGCGTGGAAGTAAAGTAGGCATTGATCATGTTCAGTTCCAGCGCTACGCTCACATAACCTTCCAGTCCTGCCGGTATGTCGGCTGCATCTTCGATCGCATAATCAGTGCCGTTGAGGTGAACC
>NZ_JSYF01000148.1:0-12389 GCF_054824225.1 Pontibacter sp. HJ8 | reverse complement strand
TTCAGAAAACTTACGCTCACTTGAATCGGAGTGCTTATCTGGGATGAGTTCCTGAGCGAGCTATACCTTACAAAAAGCCCTTCCGGCTCTTGAGCCGGAAGGGCTTTTTATTTAGCTCCAGGGCGATTGACTGTGGCCGGAGGCATTTTTTTCGATCAACCAAAATCACATGCTTTTCTTTCATGCTGCTGTAAGGAACCTGACCGGTGAACGCTACATCGTATGCTGCCATCCGCAGGGTGTACGCGTTGGCTTGCCCCGCTGCGTAACCGCGGGTGTTGATCTCAATTTCCGGTCAGGCGTTTGTTGGTTTTAAAGTATTGTAAGTTTAGTTGAAATGAAAAAGCCGGCCCATTTGGGCCGGCTTTTTTGTAGGCTATACCTGCTGGTAAATGCATGTCGTCTTCAGAAGCCGTAGGTCAGCAGCAGGTAGAAGGCATTGATAGAGGAAACCATGCTTTGAGAGTAAGTCAGGCCACTGTTGATTTCATACCTGGCTTCCAGTGTTACGCTTTTGCCTTGTAGCGGAATGTGAATGCCTGTGCCTGCGGTCAGGCCCTGCAGCAGTGGCCGGAGGTAGCCTGGAGGAATGGCAGGTGTCGTCTCTGTATAAGAAGAGCCTCCCATATAACTCTCCTTGTGCGTTTCATTTGTGTCTTTTAGGATATAGCCTAACATCGGGCCACCGTTAACAAACGGACGCAGGAGCCCGTGTGGGTAGGTATACCGGAGCTGTACCGGGAGCTTAACGTAAAGCATATCAAAATTTGTCTGGTAGTTGTTGCTTCTGCCGTAATGAGGGCCCTGCTCTACGCTTCCCTCGAATTTTGCAGCTACCAAAAGCGCATCGATCTGTATGGTCAGCTTCTCACTGAGATTAGGTACAGCTACATTAAAGGCCAAACCAGCGCTGAGGGGAAGTTCGTTGTTGAAGGTGATCTCACTTAAATAAGATGACCCTCCGAATGTTAAATTGGAATAGGTATAGCCCAGCACCGGACCTACAGTGATCCGGGTCCTGCTTTTGTTTTCCTTGAGCACGG
This sequence comes from Pontibacter sp. HJ8, assembly GCF_054824225.1. Classification (NCBI taxonomy): domain Bacteria; kingdom Pseudomonadati; phylum Bacteroidota; class Cytophagia; order Cytophagales; family Hymenobacteraceae; genus Pontibacter; species Pontibacter sp. HJ8. The sequence goes on along the minus strand of NZ_JSYF01000148.1, from coordinate 11,346 downwards.
TTTGCTCAGGCGCGACACATTGGTTGTAGCGCTTTGCGATGGCGATGAGCGACGAGGCCATCAGCTTGACGCCTTTGATCTGTGCTTCATTGGGTTCCTTGCAATCATAAAAGGCAGCTGCCAGTGTACCCAGGTACGTTTGCTCCACCACTCTGTGATTTTTTTTAGTGACCGGGTCTATCCTGGTATACTCTTTCTGAGTCAGTTCTGTCAACTCTCCGTCATCTTTCGACAGGTAATAATGGTCTTGGTGAAAGCTGTCACGATGGGTATAGATACTGGCTTTGCCCTTGATGAGGACATTCACAAACAGCTTTTGCACCGGCTGTGTATCGGATGCCGGTATAGTCTTCGACTCGAAGTACTTGTTTTCTTCCGGGAAGCCATACCCGGCAATATCCACAGGGGTATATTCCTGCTCAGCGGCTTCCGGCGTCAGTTTGAAGGTGGTTAATTTGGCACTGCGCGTGTTGCCCCTGTAGTCGACGAGGCCCTTTACGGTGTCACCCTGCTGCACAATGTAGCCCGGCCGGAAATCTTTCTGGGCAAAAGCCTGGACAGTGAAGAGGGCAAAAAGGAGTACGAAGTAGATGTGTTTCATTCAGTTTAAGTTTGTTAAGCCAGCGTTAAAAATAGGGAGTAAATTCAGGATAAATTATATATACTCAATATTGTGTAATAGGATTTAACTTTAAGGGAATAAAACGACAAATCCCCTGAAGGAACTCACCAGGGGCTCTACTGCTGGTTAATTAATTTTCTACATCTGCGCCTGCACTTTGTGTGCCTGCACCCTGGTTGCCAGCCTGTTGGCCGTGATCACCTGCGGCAACCTGTCGGGTGGCCTTGTTATTCTTGTTGAGGCTTTTGATAGCGCAACTAAGCTGCATTTGAGTTTAAACAAGGGACTATCGCCTGTCTGATAAAATTTAGTTGTTTAAACTAGATTATTCGGGGTAAATAATTTAATATTCCCTTGAATTTCAGGTGTTTGTTAGAAATTCTGATAGAGAATAGTTAATATACTATGTCAAATTTCGGTGTGTATGAAAGTAATTCAATTCAAGGTACCCGTTGCACAAGCTGAATCGGTGATTGTAAATGAGGATGTATTACCCTTCTTCTATGAACACCTCCACCGCCATAAAGAAATGCAACTCACACTTATACTCAAAGGTGAGGGTACTTTGATTGTCGGCAATTATACACAGCCTTTTAAATCGGGAGATTTATACATTATCGGAGCCAATCAGCCTCATAATTTCAAATCTGATCAGAGTTATAGTGAGGATCAGGGTATAGCCACTGTGCATGCGATCCACATCTTCTTTGAACATGAGAATACACTCCAAAGCCTGAATAATCTTCCGGAAATGGAGTTTGTGAATAAGTTTTTGAAAAACACATGCCAGGGCTTGCAAGTGCCTGAAGTGTACGCACAGGAGGCAGTGAGGATGATTGTAAAGATCAGTAGATCCTCAGGTCTTAAAAGATTGCTCTCCTTTATCAGGCTCATTAAATACCTGACAAAACATGTAAAAGAGTATAAGTCCCTCACGACAGGCTTCTCCAATGGGCTGGTTTCTACGCCAGATGGAAGCCGGATGGACAAGATCTACCAGTACACGCAGGAGCACTACGCGGAAAATATTACGTTAGAGCGAATAGCCTCCGTTGTGCATATAACGCCCCAAGCGTTTTGCAAATTTTTCAAAACGCATACACGCAAAACCTACAAGACATTTTTGAACGAAGTCAGAATCAACGAAGCATGTAAGAAAATCATGAATGGGGACTTTGAGTGTATTTCCTCCATCGCTTATGCAACAGGATTCAACAGCGCCATTAACTTCAACAAAGTGTTTAAAAAGACGACAGGCAAATCCCCTAGTGAGTATATCAAAGAATATAAGCACGGATGGAAAGGAACAACTAAAATGCTCAGGCAGCCGGCCTGATTACCCCTATGCAGGGATTTCAGCAATGAATAAAGCATTGCCAGAAAACCAGTATACCTGGCTATAGGATGAATCCGTTTTTGAAGCGGCCATGTGCAAATGGCTCTATACCTGAAAAGCAGGTATAGAATTGGCTGGAAGGGAAGAGCAGCAGCTGAAGCCAGCTAAGCCAGCATGGACGTAGCCTTGATCCTGGCTGAGTGCCCAAATCAAAGATACGTCCGTAAGCGGCGATTGATGATCAGTGCGTATGAGGGGCTATACCTGGCTGTATGATCTGGTAGCCTGTTTTAGCCTTCTCAGTTTCCACCATTTTCTTAACCTGAGCGAGTAAGTCCTTTGCATCGTACACAATGCCGTCCTTGATGGTGTATTTTACGCCACCTACCCGGGTTACCTGGTTGTTGTCTACCAGCCGGATGGCGCCGGTGCCGTAGAGCACTTTAAAATCCTTGAGGGGGTTTGAGTCTACAATTACAAAGTCAGCCAGCTTGCCTATTTCTACGCTCCCGATCTCCTTTTCCATTCCCAGTAGTTCTGCCCCGCTTAGGGTAGCCGCCTTTATCACTTCGAGCGGGTGGAATCCAGCCTCCCGTAACAACTCCATTTCGCGGGGATAGGCGAAACCAAACAGCTCGTAAATGAAACCTGAATCCGTGCCGACCGTTACTCTGCCACCACGGTTTTTGTATTCATTGATAAAAGCCATCCACAACCTGAAATTTTCCCGCCACTGCACTTCCTGCTCCGTTCCCCAGGAGTGCCAGTAAGAGCCGTGCGCATTCCAGCTCGGGGCATAAAAGTCCCACAGTTTTGGCATCGTGTAGTCCTCGTGCCACTCAGCTCTCCGGGCTCTCATCAAATCACGGTTTGCTTCATAGATGTTGAAGGTTGGGCTCAATGTGAAATCCAGCGCGATCAGGTCATCCATCACCTTATTCCAGCGGTCAGAGAACGGGGGAGCCGCCTGCTTCCAAAGCGTGCCTGCCTCTCCAAACCGGTCCTGTTCATTGGTGTAATTATAATCTAATGAGTAGTGCTGCACCGTACGGTCAGTGAACATTGCTTCCGGCAAGCCATACCAATGTTCCAAAGAGCTTATGCCGGCTTTGGCGCTATGCAGTGCGTTCCAGCGCCCTACATCTGTCTGCGCATGATGGATAGCTGATCCTAAGCCGAGCTTTTTGTTTTCCTCTGCCGCTGCCTGCATCACTTCCGGAGAGGCACCAAAGAATTTTATGCCATCAGCACCATTTTTGGCATTTTGCCTGACCCATTCACGTGCCTGCTGCGCGGTGACGATGGGCTGCTTGCTATTCATGCCAAACCGGGTATAGGCTTTTATGCGCGGCGCTGTGATCGTATTTTGGGTGCTTTTTTTCTTTTGATCCAAGGTCCAGGCCAGTCCATTGCCGGCGGATGGCTCCCGGATGGTGGTCACGCCATGGGCCATCCAGAGTTTATACACATAACTTGCATCAACGCCATTGTTACCGCCGATGTGAGCGTGCGTGTCCACAAAGCCTGGCAAAAGGTACATACCGGTGGCATCCAATTCTTTGCCTCCGGCTTTCAGCTGCGGGCGTTTGGCCGGGTCTATGGGCATACCTGTGGTGCCTACCACGCGGATGTCGGCAATGCGGTTGTTCTCCACTACAATGTCTACAGGTCCCAGGGGCGGCGACCCAGTACTATTGATCAGAATAACGCCTCTTATAATCAGCTGTGGCCAGGGTCCTTCGCCTTCCTGCCGGGCAGGAACCTCAAGCGCCTGGGCATGAAGGCCATTTTGCAGAAAGAGACACAGCAATAGCAGCATGCCGGGTATGTATTTTTTCATACAGGGTGAATTTAATTTATGGTAACATAAAGCTCTACCCCTGCAAAGAGATAGAGCTTTATAGAATCCTACTACTAACTATTTTATACAGGTCCTTAATTAGTTGCTTGCTGAGCTTTAGACCAGTTTTACGCAGTTTTAACTGCCTGTTTGATTGGCCGGCCGGGTGTCACCAGCTCCTTTCTTGCGGGTATACTGGGCAGGTTGGCCGGGCTTAGGCAATGAGTCGCTGATAAACTTCCGGATATCCTCGTTTGAGGTGGCAAGGTCTTCACTGCGCAGGTACATCATGTGGCCACTACGATAGCCTTTAAAACTCATGCGGTCTTTCAACTTGCCACCCGGATCCATCTGCCACATGTTGTACTTGGCATTGAAGTAATCACAGGCACCATCGTAGTAACCGGACTGTACCATCAGGTGCAGGTTCGGGTTTTGCGCCATGGCTTGGCGCAGGTTGTCGCCTGTGTTATCGTCGCTGTTATCCCAGGGGCGTACCGGACCAAACATGTTATACTTAATGTCGGTTTTGTATTTCAGATGATCCTTGATGTATAAGTTGATCGCAGGCGTGAAGGAGTGCAGCCAGGAGGTGAGTTCCGGAGCGTAGTCGGGTCGCAGGCCTATGTCTTGGCGGTCAATTCCGATGTAGCGTGAGTCTAGCCTGCCCACGGTGAAGCCTTCCTTGCGCAACAGTTCCTTCCAGAAAAAGGCCGGGGGCACATTCAGGTTGTGCTGCAGGATCACCTCTTCCGATAAGCCGGAGTAATGTGCCATTTTGGCGGCGATGGCCTTTTTCTTCTCATCGCCCAGGCTCCATCCTCTCGTGATGGCAGGAATCAGTTCATTGATCGTGAACTCTTCTACTTGCGGCAGCATAGCCGTCAGATCCTGCTGTTGGAGGTCTGGCTTGAGCACTTTGTGATGCCATGCCGTAGCGGCGTAGTAAGGCAGCATATTGGCAGCTGCAACCGGCCCGTCCCGTTTAATGCCCAGCCCGGTTGGCGAAACCAGGATCACGCCGTTCAGGTACATCCAATGGGCATTTTGAAGCTCCAGCGCCAGGCCGGAAACACGGGTAGTACCATAGCTCTCCCCGATGAGGTACTTTGGTGAGGCCCAACGGTTCTTGCGTCCCACGAAGGTGTTGATCCAGCCGGCCAGGTACTTGATGTCGGCGTTGATGCCAAAGAATTTCTTCTGAACGTCTTCCTTAGATAAGGTGTTGACAGCTCTGGATAGACCCGTGTTCACAGGATTGACATAAACAATATCGGCCACGTCTAATATGGAGTGTGGATTTTCTTTTATCCCATAAGGCTGCAGGGGATACCCTTCATCATCAATGTTGAGCAATCTGGGGCCAGTATAGGCGATGTGCATCCATACGGATGCTGATCCGGGGCCCCCGTTGAAGGAAATGACCAGGGGCCTGTTCGCCTTGTCCTTTACATCGGTGCGTTCGTAATAGGTATAGAACAAGCCTGCGATCGGCTTGCCATCCTCATCCCAGACAGGCTGCATGCCGGCAGTGGCGGTGTAGGGAACGCGCTTCCCTTTGATGGTCACCTCGTGCTTTGTAGTGACCGTCGAATCGGTCTTCGGAACAAGTTGTTGTGCTGTGACCGGGATTATGGCAACAGCCATAACCAGCAGTAGAGTAAACAGATGTTTCATTTAGCTTAACATTAAACCACACATAATTTTAAGTACACGGACCATTAAAGTCCGTTTTATCAGGCAGAACCTACATACAACACTGTGCACCATACCTGATTCTGCTCAGGTATAGGAGGTGACTTGTACAAGGTATAGCATGCGCTTTAATCTTGTATGACAGCAGCATTGCCCGCCTGGCGGGCAATGCTGCTACACACTTTACTGGCGTGTATCCCAGAAAACTCTTTCGAGCAAGGAGCTTTTCTGTTCAATGTTCGGGTTGCTGCTTACTTCGTTGAATGGATAAAATAAAGATCGTGCAACACCATCCCAAACGGCTATTGGTGTCGGTATAGGCGTAATGGCAGGGTAGCCCGTTCTTCTCCAGTCCGTCCAGTTTTCCATCACTACTCCGAAGTTTGCGATGTATTTCTCATTGATGATTTGCTCCAGCTTATTATCCTGTGAACCAGACAGGGTGCCATGTGCAGCCAGGTAGTCCGTGATCGCTGCCTGTGGCACTCCGGCATCACTCATCGATGCTTTGATCCCCTCCTTGAAGAAAGTCTCCGCATCCCCTGGTGTACCGAACCTCAGTGCTGCCTCTGCTCTCATGAAATTATATTCCGAAAAAAGAAGTAGCCTGGATGGGGAATCCCCTCCATACGTAATCGCGGTACCTTCCAGGCTACCATCTGGTTTGATCCCTGCCGTGTTTACAGCTGATGCCGTACCTTTCAGGTAGCTGTGTAACCTTGAGTATTGGGTAGAAGGGGTAGATTCCAATATGGTGGAGCCTTTGTAAGAATCTGAATTGTATGGGAAGGCAACGAAGTAGGCAGATCTTCTGGGGTCCGCTTTTTCATTCATCAGGTTCACGATAAAGCGGTTAGGGAAGAACTGGTTCCTGAACTGGCCTCCCTCAATACTGGCCATCGGGTTCTGCCTTTGAGGTAGATTCAAGAACTTCATTTGAAAGTTATCGTCATTGGACTGCATAAACTCCGCGCCACTGTTAATTAACGCATTGATCTGCTGCGTTGCAAAGGCGGGATCGACCTCACTGTAGTGTAAGAACATCCTTAATTTGAGCGTATTGGCAAGTCGCTCCCATTTCACTTTTGAAGCAGCCCAGCTGGAGCTGGCGTAGATGGTAGAAAAATTATTTGGCTCCAGTGCAGAGGTAGGCGCATTAAGATCTACTATGGCCTCATCCAGAAGCTTTATAAGCAGCGGGTAGATGTCGGCATCGTTATCATATTTCGGATACTTGACCTCCGCGAACTTCAACCCTTCTGTATAGGGTACATCTCCCCAGGCATCCACGGTCACCTGGTAGGTATACGCTTTCAGTATCTTAGCAACCCCTGTGTAGTGTGGGCTCCCATTTTCGCTGGTGATGACGATCAGCTGCTCCAGGTCGGCAAGTATACCGGCAAATATGCTGTTCCAGGTGTTATTCACATCAGAATCGCTGATGGAGTAGCGCTCATAGTTTGTAAATGTGTTGTTGAGCACAGGGCCATGACCGGAGAACTGCTGCATGATCAGGTTGCTGTAGCGCATGAGGTCACTGCTTCCCATAAAGCCTATATTGGTAGTGGCAGAAGGCAGGATCTCAGAGGGCCGGGCTACTTTTATATTATTGGGGTCATCGTTTATGTCAAAAAAGCTCTCGCACGACGGGAAGATAAGCCCGGCAGAAAGTAAAGCGATGCTTAAAAGTCTGGTATATTTCATGTCTGAATTTGAAGTTAAGGTGAAAGAAGAGATTACAAAGTTGCCTTTAAACTCGCGCCTATCGTTCTGGCGATTGGCTGAATGCCGAATTCAAGGCCACGGGAGTTACTTACACCTTGCAGGTTCTGCTCAGGATCCAGATGCGGATAGTTCGGCGCATGGGTCAGCAGGTTGCGGCCATAAACAGACACTTGTAAGGCTTTGATGAAGCCAGCTTTGGAAAGTAGCGATTGCGGCAAGTTATAGCTGAGTGAAGCTTCCCGCAGCTTCACAAAAGAGGCGTCGTGTACATACCCTGCCCAGGCAACGTATTTTCCTCTCAGGCCCCAGTAGTCCTGTGCTGTCACATAGATGTCATTTGCTCTGCCGTCTTCCAGCACCCCTTCAAACAGGTAGGGCTTGTTAGGTGATCCATCTTCATTGAAGCGTGGGAATTCTGCCGTTTCAGCTGCTACCCCATAGATTCTCAGGTTGCCGGCAGTTCTTGAAAGAATGTCTCCTTTATGTTTCCAGTCTATCAGGAATGACAGATTGAAGGCTTTATAGGAGAAGTTGTTGGTGAAGCCCATGGTAAACTTGGGGTTCGGATTGCCTGTTGCAGATACACCTGGAGCCGTCAGAGGAAGGCCGTTTGATCCGATGATCATCCTGCCTTGGTCGTCTCTCCTGTAGTCGGTTGAGTAGATCAGGCCATACTGCTCACCTACTACGGCTTGGGTGTTAGGTGATGTAAAACCGCCGATAGTCAGTCTTGCAACTCCTGGGGCCAGTTCTTCCACAACCGTTTTGAATGTGGTGAAATTGACTGTTGATTCCCATTTAAGATTCTCGCTGGCAAGTGGGCTTCCTGATACCAGTACCTCCAGGCCTTTTGTAGATAGTTTACCGGCATTGGTAATCGTACTGGTAAAGCCCGAAGTAGCAGGAACCGGAACAGCAAAGATCAGATTTCTGGTATCTCTCTTGTAAACCGATGCGTCTACATAGAGGCGCTTGTTAAAGAAGCTCAGTTCTGTTCCTAGTTCAATCTCCCGGGTAAATTCGGGCTTGATGTCATAATTACCGGCTGAGTTTTCGTAGGTATATCCAGCCAAGCCATTGAATGGGAAATTAACAGTTGTCGAGCCCCAGCCATCTCCGGCACTTGCCTGGCCCCAGTAGGTGTTCGTACTGTAAACTGGGGCTCCCTTACCTACTTCACCCACGTTCGCTCTTATTTTAGCCGATGACAGTACATCGCTCTGTAAGGAGGGGAAAGCCTCCGTAGGAACAAAGCTTAGCGCTATGGCAGGGTAGAAAATGGACCGGTTCTCCTTTGTTAATGTCGAGGAAAAGTCATTCCGGCCTTTGATGTTTAAGGTTAAGTAACTTTTGTAATCAACAATAAAGTCTCCGAAGAAGCCCATCAGCCTTCGTTGTGAAAAGCTGGCGGAGGGGTTGTAGGATAAGAAGTTCTTCAGGTTATCAAAGCCAGGCACTACAATGCCCAGGCCTACTGCCGCCAGGTTGCTGCTATAGTTAGAAATCACCTCATTGCCCAGTGTCGCAGTAAACCTGAAATTGTCGCCAACTTTTTTATCTCCTGTTACAGTCAGATAAGAGTTGATATCCCGGGAAAAGACTTCTCTGTCTCTTACGCCACCGGTGCCAGCAGAGTTCGTGTTACCGTTGCTACGGATGCCTTTGTCATCAAAGCCCTTGCTGTTTGTTGTAAACACGTCGCCACCAATCCGGAAGTCAGCCCGCAGCCAGTCCGTAAAGTCATAGGCCAGGTTCAGGTTACCGTATACCCTGTTGGTTTCGTCTGTGAATTTAACATGCTCAAGCGCCCAGTATGGATGGTCCTCAGCAGCAAACCATTGCTGGGCCCCAAGCTCGTTCTGGTACGGCAATCCGGACAGGTTATAGCTTCTGGGCGTGTATATACCTGCCCAAAGCGGGTTAGACCCCTGGTTGCCTGCCTGTGTCCTTTCTGATTGGTTATTGATGTAATTGATGGACGTGTTGACTGTTAATTTTTCTGTCACGCTGGTGCCTGCATTGACACTAAAGGAGTTTCTGTTCAACTCATTGTTAGGTACAAGCCCGGTCTCGTGCGTGTTACCATAGGATATCCTGTAATTATACTTTTCGGTGGCACCTGAGAAGCTCAATGTATTTTGCAGGAATTTGGAATGCTGCAGGATGTCTTTCACATTGTCAGGGTAAGCCTTCAGCGTTTCGTCTTCCCCAAACCAGTTTTTTACTGTTTGCCCACTGATGCGTGGTCCCCACGAGCCTGGCGTGTTATTGGCATAGTTGCCATTGGTGCCTTGGGCATATTCATTCTGTAAATCAGGGAACTTGTTCATGGTTCCTACTCCATAGTTTGAAGTGAAGTTAATCTGGTTCTTGGTTCCCACCTTTCCTTTTTTGGTGGTGATCAGGATAACGCCGGAAGCCGCTCTGGATCCATAGAGTACGGTTGCTGCTGCACCTTTCAGCACAGTCATGCTCTCAATGTCATCCGGGTTGATATCAGATGCTCTGTTAGAACTGGCAACGCCTGCGTTTACACTATTGCTGCCGCCACTGTTGTCAATCGGTACTCCATCTATTACAAACAGAGGCTGGTTGCTTCCGGTGATAGTGGAGAAGCCGCGAATAGTGATGTTAGAACTGGAAAGTCCTCCTCCGGTGCCAGATATCTGCACACCGGCGACTTTGCCAGCCAACGCGTTGGTTACGTCCGTCACAGGAGACTTGGTTATTGCATCGGAACTTACCCCGCTCACCCCATAGCCAAGTGACTTCTTATCTCTTTCAATCCCGAATGAGGTGACTACTACTTCCTGCAGCTGCTTGGAATCCTGAGCAATGGCGATATTGTATACACTTTGTTTTGTGACAGCGACTTTCTGCGTCACAAAACCTATAAAGGACACAATCAGTGTAGCGCCCTCCGGTGCCTGCAAGCTAAAAGTGCCATCCACATTTGTTTGTGTACCTCTTGCCATGCCCTCCACAACAATGGTGACACCCGGCATAGGAGAGTTGTCCTCTTTGGCGACAACTTTGCCTGTAATTTCCTTGTCCTGTGCATAGGATATACTATAGATACTTAAGCACAAGAGAAATAAGAGTAGCTTTTTCATCATAACGTTAGTTTTATTTCCTATTGAAATATAGCTAATCATAAACTAGGTTTTCTGGCTAAAATCATGAAAATGCAGCCAATGTTAATTGTGGTTTAGGAATAGACAATTTTGATTAATCCAATTGCCTTATCTTCGGTTAAAAATCACAGGTTCCCTTTTTGGTAGCCTTTGAAGCTAGGGTTGATTTATAATTGTGTGCCAAAAGTAGCTCTGTATTATAGGTATAGATGTGGTCTGGTGATGGATGTTAAGCAGAGGAGGTCAGGGTTTTGGTTGCGGGTGAGCAGGGAGTGATTTCTGATGGCCTAGAATAAACCATACTACAGAGAGTAGTGTGCTTGCGGGGTTGGTTGTGGGGTGTTAGAATTTTTATAAAACAGACATTTGTTTCACATTATATAACCAACTCAATTAACATATGCAAAAGCGTATACTATTAGTAGCCCTGTTCATCACCCTCGGGTCAACGGCCATAGCTCAGAAGAAAATAAAGCAACCGAATGTAACGCCTGCGTCCGACAGGTTACAAGCCCTGGAAAAGAGAAAACAGTTGCAACAGGCATCTCTTGTAAACAATGTCAAATTCAAAAATGCAGGCCCCACTGTTATGAGCGGGCGTATAACTGATATTGAAGGCTCTCCCAAAGACCCGGCTACTTTCTATGCGGCTTACGCGTCGGGCGGCCTCTGGAAAACGACCAACAACGGCATCACTTTCCAGCCACTTTTTGATGATGAAGCGGTGATGACCATCGGCGACATCGCCGTGGACTGGAACAACAATGAAACGATCTGGATCGGAACCGGAGAGAGCAATTCCAGCCGCTCCTCTTACTCGGGCGTGGGTGTGTACAAGAGCACCGACGGCGGCAAAAACTGGCAACACATGGGGCTGGATGACACACATCATATCGGTAAAGTGATTATCCACCCGACCGATCCGAATACGGTATGGGTAGCGGCACTCGGGCATCTGTACTCCCCCAACAAAGACCGTGGCGTGTACAAAACC
>NZ_JSYF01000147.1:0-492 GCF_054824225.1 Pontibacter sp. HJ8 | reverse complement strand
GGTAAACTGGGTGGCCAGGCTGCTGTACCGAATGTGGAAGGTACCTGGAAAGAACTGACGGATAATGTAAACCTGATGGCCGGTAACCTGACCTCTCAGGTACGTGACATTGCCAATGTAGCAACCGCTGTGGCGAAGGGAGATTTGACGCAGAAGGTTTCAGTGGATGTAAAAGGGGAGTTGGGTGATCTGAAAGACATCCTGAATGAAATGGTGGACCGACTGAATGTGTTTGGCGCGGAAGTAACGCGTGTGGCACGTGAAGTGGGTACGGAAGGTATACTGGGCGGACAAGCCAATGTGCCGAACGTGGCCGGTATCTGGAAGGAACTGACCGACAATGTGAATTACATGGCTTCTAACCTGACGCTGCAGGTACGCGACATTGCCAATGTGGCAACTGCGGTAGCGAAAGGGGATTTGAGCCAGAAGATAACTGTAAATGTAAAAGGTGAGCTGGCCGATCTGAAGGAGAACCTGAACCAGATGGTG
>NZ_JSYF01000146.1:0-17233 GCF_054824225.1 Pontibacter sp. HJ8 | reverse complement strand
CGAAAATTTGAAAAAGAGCCCTACCAGGTATGGGCCAAAATAGCAGACAAATACCGCGACAGGTATGGACTGACCTTAGCCGAAGCGCCTGCTGTACGGGCTGTACAGGAGCAGGTGCTCAAACACATTGAAGGTATGCTGATGGGCCCAACCATTGTGCGGCTGGGTATGAACGGCATGTTCCATAAGTATTTCATGGAGACGCGCTTCAGTCCCGAAGAATTTCACGAGAACCACGAGGATTTCCGCAAGATACTGGATTTGTTCGCGCACCTGGGTTGGTTCCGTAAAGTGAAGGAACAGTATGAGTATACCGATGAAGGCGTATTCTTTGCCAAACGGGGAAGCGCCTATGGGGTCACCGTTTCCTACATCCCTACCTTCCGGCATCTGGATGATCTGATCTTCGGGGATCCGACCGTACTCTGGAACACGCCGGAAGGATCACCGGAACTGCACGTGGACCGCGAGATGAATGTATGGGGAAGCGGCGGCGCCCACTCCACTTATTTCAGCGTGATCGATGAAATCATCATCGAGCTCTTTAATCGCCCGATCGAGGAGCAGCCCAAAGGTATACTGGACATGGGCTGTGGCAACGGCGCCTTCCTGCAACATATATTCGATGTGATCGACCGGCAAACCTTACGGGGCAAACTGCTGGACCAGTACCCGCTTTTCCTGGTAGGAGCCGATTATAACCAGACGGCCCTCAAGGTAACACGGGCTAACCTGATCAAAGCCGATATCTGGGCCAAGGTGATCTGGGGCGATATCGGGCGGCCAGACCTGCTGGCCCGGGACCTGCAGGAGAACTATAACATGGACCTGAAAGAGCTGCTGAACGTGCGCACCTTTCTGGACCATAACCGGATCTGGGAACGCCCTACCCGGCAAACGCCAGGCCGGGTGAGTGCTTCAACCGGAGCCTTTGCCTTCCGGGGACAACACATCCGCAACAACGAAGTAGAAGAGAACCTGCTGGAGCACCTGAAAAAGTGGACGCCCTACGTCAACAAATACGGCCTGCTCACCATGGAACTGCATACGATTCCGCCCGCACTGGCTGCCGCCAACCTGGGCAAAACTGCTGCTACTGCCTACGATGCCACACATGGCTTTTCGGACCAGTACATTGTAGAGGTAGATGTGTTCCATAAGGTAGCGATGGAGGCAGGCCTATACCCAGAGCAGGGAGCCTTCCATAAATTCCCGGATTCGGACCTGGCCACGATCAGCATCAACCTGCTCAAAGGCGCCTGATGTTTCCCTTCAGCTACCCCGGAAACCCAGGACACAGGCCCTTTACTCCAGGAATGATAGGGAAAACGAATTATTAGCGCCTGTAACGGGTTATAATTAGCTGGCCATGTCATTATTTTCAGCAAATAACCTTATTTTAGGGCCTCGAAAAACCTTCTGTGCAAACGAGTGTTTTTCGAATTCTATAAAACACATCCATCTAACAATGACAGAAATCAAAGAAAACACGTTGCCTGCGCAGCAAGCGTTAGGGAAAACTGTTTGGAAAAACCGACTGAAGTTGTTGCTTTTCGGCGCGGCAGCCATCTGCTCGCTGGAGGCGTCTGCCCAGTATGGCGGCAAAGCAACCAAGCAGGCCAAATTCATCGACAAGTCCAACATGGATTTGAGCGTGAAGCCAGGCAATGATTTTTATACCTACGCCAATGGCGTATGGCTCCAAAACAACCCGGTTCCTGCCAAGGAAACCCGCTGGGGAAGCTTCAACGAGCTGCGTGACTTTAACATCAACGCGGTAAAAACCATCCTGAACGAGTCTGCTGCCAAAACCAATGCAGCACCCGGTTCCATTGAGAAGCGTGTCGGCGATTTCTACGCTGCAGCTATGGACAGTGCGGCCATCGAGAAGCTGGGCTATACCCCTATCAAAGCGGATCTGGAAAGAATCAAATCGATCCAGGATGTAAATGGCGTGCTCAACGAAGTAGCCTACCTGAGAACATCCGGAGCTGGTTCTCCTATGTTCGGCTTCTTCGTAGGCCAGGACCGCAAAAACGTGGAGAACATGGTACCGCAACTGAGCCAGGGAGGCACCACCCTGCCGGACCGCGACTACTACCTGAAGAATGATGCCCGCAGCACCAAGATCCAGGAGTCTTACAAAAACTACATCACCACCCTCTTCACATTGACAGGCGTTGACAAAGCGACTGCCCAGAAAAATGCCGAAACCATCTTCAACCTGGAGAAGAAACTGGCAGCTGCGCAGATGGCCCGTGTGGAGATGCGTGACCCACACAAAACCTACAACAAGTTCTCCGTAGCTGATTTCAGCAAGACCACGCCGAACATGGAATGGAAGTCGCTGATGGCAAAGATGCGGGTAAACGGTCAGGACACGATCCTGGTAAACAACCCGAAATTCTTCACGGAACTGAACGGTTTGCTGACCTCCACGCCTGCTGCCGACTGGCAGACATACCTGCAGTGGAACGTACTGAAGTCTGCTGCGCCTTACCTGAGCAACGACTTCGTGGAGGCCAACTTCGCCTTCTCGCAAACGCTTTCAGGACAAAAGATCCAGACGCCACGCTGGCAGCGTATGTCGCAACTGACAGATGGCACCATTGGTGAATTGCTGGGCCAGCTATACGTAGCCAAGCACTTTAAACCGGAGGCAAAAGCCCGTATGGATGAGATGATCGCCAACCTCATCAAAGCCTACGAGATCCGTATCAAAGGCCTGGACTGGATGTCTGCTGAAACTAAAGAGAAAGCGTTGGCGAAGCTCTCTACCTTCCGTCCGAAAGTAGGCTATCCGGAGAAATGGAAAACGTACGATGGCCTGGAGATTAACCGCAATGCCTTCTTCCAGAACGTGCGCAACGCCGGCCAGTGGGGCTACAACGACATGGTGAGCCAACTGGGCAAACCGGTTGACCGCAGCAAATGGGGTATGACTCCTCCGACTGTGAACGCTTACTACAGCCCGGTGATGAACGAGATCGTATTCCCGGCCGGTATCCTGCAGTTCCCATTCTTCGATCCGAACGCGGATGATGCGGTGAACTACGGCGGTATCGGTGCTGTGATCGGCCACGAGATCTCCCACGGCTTCGACGACTCCGGCAGCCAGTACGACAAAGACGGCAACCTGCGCAACTGGTGGACGGCCGAAGACCGTGCCCGTTTCCAGGAAAAGGCTGACCAGCTGGTAGCGCAGTACAACGCCTATACCGTACTGGACACCATTCATGTGAACGGCAAGCTGACACTAGGGGAGAACATCGGGGACCTGGGTGGCCTGAGTGCTGCCTACGAAGCCTTCAAGATGACCAAGCAGGGCAAGTCGAAGAAGAAGATCGACGGCTTCACGCCGGATCAGCGCTTCTTCCTGGCCTGGGCACAGGTATGGAGAGGCAACACCTTGCCTGAAACTGCTGCGCAGCTCATCCTGACAGATTCCCACTCTCCGGGAGAACACCGCACAATCGGGGCTCCGGTGAACATGGATGCCTGGTACAAGGCCTTCAATGTGAAGCCGGGTGACAAGTTGTATAAAGCACCGGAAGCCAGAATCAGATTGTGGTAATCTTCCACATTTAACCAATAACCAAAACGCCACGCAAGCTATCCGTTTGCGTGGCGTTTTGGTTTATACCGGGTTTGATTTACTCCTATACCTTGTCCGGTTGGCGGGCCGAGACATTCTCCAGTCCGAGTACTTCACTGGTCCAGGCCCGCACTTGCTGTAGCAGTTCCGGGTTTTGCGGCAGCGACTCGCCATAGGATGGGATCATCTGCTTCAGCTTATTTTGCCAGGCGGCGGTGTTCATCTGATCGGGGAAGCAGCGTTGCAGCAGGTTAAGCATGATGGACACGGCCGTGGATGCGCCCGGTGATGCGCCCAGCAAAGCGGCCAGCGAGCCATCTGCCCCACTCACCACTTCGGTTCCGAATTCCAGCACGCCGCCTTTCTGGGCGTCCTTTTTGATCACCTGCACCCGCTGCCCGGCAACTGCCAGCTGCCAGTCTTCCTCGCGGGCCTCCGGATAGTACGCCCGCAGGGCACCCAACCGGTCGTCGGGTGACTGGCGCACCTGGTCAATGAGGTAATGCGTCAGCGGGATGTTCCGGATGCCGGCGGCCAGCATCGGCCGCAGGTTGTTGGCTTTGATGGAAAGCGGGAGATCGAAGAAAGATCCGTTTTTGAGAAATTTGGTTGAGAAGCCGGCATAGGGCCCGAAAAGCAATTCCTGTTCCCCATTGATGAACCGGGTATCGAGGTGTGGAACCGACATGGGCGGCGAACCCACCGATGCCTTGCCGTATACCTTGGCCCGGTGCTGCCGGATCACAGCCGGGTTGGTGCACTTGAGCCACTGGCCACTGACCGGGAAACCGCCGAAGCCCTGCCCTTCCGGTATTCCTGATTTAAGGAGCAGCGGCAGGGAACCGCCTCCGGCCCCAATAAAAACAAAGGAAGCTCTTATTTTCCGCTTCTCGCCTGTATTCCGGTCCTTGATGCTAACACGCCAGCGCAGGTCATTCTCCTGCCGGAGCTTGCGAACATCTTTCCCGAAATGCATCGACACGCCCTCCAGTTTCATCAATTGATTGAACATGCCACGCGTCAGCGTACCAAAATTCACGTCCGTTCCCTGGTCCATCCGGGTAGCCGCCACTTTTTCCCGCGGATCGCGGCCTTGCATAACAAGGGGCATCCACTCTGTCAATTTCGCCGGATCTTCGGTATATTCCATCCCTTTGAACAACTGGCACTGTGTGAGCGCAGCATGGCGTTTTTTAAGGTAGGCGACATTGGCATCTCCCCACACAAAACTCATATGCGGGATACTGTTGATAAAATTTCCCGGCACCTTGACGTTGTTCTTCTGGATCAGGTATGCCCAGAATTGCCTGGAGATTTCGAAGGATTCCGCAATAGTAACAGCCTTGGTCGTATCGATGGAGCCATCGGCCAGCTCAGGGGTATAATTCAGTTCGCAGAAAGCGGAGTGCCCCGTACCGGCATTGTTCCAAGCGTCCGAACTCTCCGCGGCTGCCACATCGAGTCTTTCAAAAATAGCAATATTTATATCGGGTTGGAGCTCCTTGAGCAACATGCCCAGCGTCGCGCTCATGATGCCTGCCCCGATCAGCACCACATCAACCCCGGACGCATCAGGGAAATCGTTTTTGTCCTTCATCTCGACTCTTCAGATTAAAAATTCCATACCTGATTTCCTACGTTATACCTCTTTTTCCGGATGAAAGGTATAGCGGGACCAATCTCCGCAACGGAAGCAGTTTAATACGAACGTGATCTTTATAAGGGTGAATGTTATTCTTTTATGGGTGAACGTTTACCTGGCATTTCGGCCTCCTCCGCGCGGGAAAAATCACGTCAGCAATTTTTTCAAATAGCTTGAACTCATGCACTTACAGTTTGGTTTAGCAAAGATATTGGCAGTCAACAGAAAGCTGATTGGGTATTTCGACCCCAAAAAATTACGGAAAAATCGAAATAGAAAAGTAGGTATAGACCAGAAATACACTAGGTAATTCAATAAGGTAAGTAGCGTGTAGTATTGATAAAAACTGAATGAAAACTCTGTCCTCTGATCAAACACAAACGAACAAACTTAACCCGGTTTCCGAATTCCGACCAGGCACGACAACCGAAGCGGTTTTTATGTCGATCAGCTTCAGCCCCGGTTTAAAATTTTTGCAGGCCAAATGGTTGAAACCGGTCAGCAGCGCCGAGTACCGGCAGGCGATCCGTATGACCGCCCGTAGCGTCGCTTTTCTACGGGCCGAGCTGGTTCTGGTCGATATCACCGCCATGAACGCGCCTTCGATGGAAGACCAGAGATGGACTTCTGCTTTTCTGCAGGAGGCTTTTGCCAGATCTTCTATCCGGCGAAGTGCGCGGGTTCTGTCCAGTGCCGGCCAGCAGCCGGCTGCCATGCAAAACATAGTAACAAACACGGGTATACTCCCCTATGAGATCAGGCTGTTCCATACCATAGAGGAGGCAAAATGCTGGCTCTTTGACTGCGAGGGAAAATGTCCGGCAACCGATGAGGACAACATCCGCATTCCCCTCAACTTCAACCTGAAACTGCTGCGCCAGAATCATTTGCAGAGGATCGGCACAGGCCAAAAGGGAAGCCCGGGACAGGCAGTGGAAGCTCCAAAGCTTCACCCGGCCGCTCCGTTGCCTAACCTGCTCCAGCTTCGGACTGAATTTGTGTCCATCTCGATGGACCATAAGGAAAGTGTGATGAATATTCGCTGGATGAAGCCACCCGCCAGCCGGCAATACCGGTATGGTATGCTGAAGGCAGGTCGTGCGCTCCGGGAGTACAAACTGGAGCGGGTCATGCTAAACAACCAGCGGCTCGGTATCCTGACCTTGGAAGACCAGGGCTGGCTGATCACTACCTCCATAGAAGTACTGGCCAAATGCCATCTGAAACGGCTTGCTGTCGTCACATCACCCGATGCCCTGCAACAAATGAGCAGCGACGCCATTGGCTGTAGATTAAAAGCGGCGAACCTGCCTTATGTAACCAAGTACTTCTTGTCTGAGGAAGAAGCTACGGAATGGCTTTTGCTGCACGAAGAGGAAGATTAGCGCGAACAAAGGCATAAACACCGGCCCTATACCTGACAAGGTATAGGGCCGGTCCTATTACGGCGTAGGGTGCTTGTAGCTTTTGCCGCTCACCTGCATCCCTCTAACGGAACGAACGCCCGGCTATACCTGGAAAATAGGAAAATGGGCAGACCTGTACTGCTGGTCTGTGCCGAAGAATCAATTAAATATACCGGCAGGAAATGAAATCCGGCTAAAAGCGTTCTGTTCCTGAACATCGTAGAAACCGCTGCTATACCTACCGCCGCAGGTTTCCTGTAAACCCTTTATTTTCGCAGTTGCGCTACCGAATTAAGAAAATGGCGTAGTTATTGTCGCCGGAAGCCAGGCCATTTGTTCCTCTTTCCGGCAGCTGCAGGACGCGGGTTCGCAACACGAAATACGAGTATATATGAAGCGTGTGCTTATAAAGTTAATCAGGTTAGTTATTTACGGAATCCTTGTACCGGTTACCAGCTTCCTGGCAACACAGCTTCGACTCTTTTCTCAAAGCCAGCAGCCCAAATTCACGGGCGCTTACTGGCAGAAAAAGTGGCAGGCCTTCCGGCACTACAACTGGAAGCAGCCCAAACTGGCAGACCTGAAGATCCTTTTTAACATCGCTCTCAAAAGCACGCTTTTCTTCCTGCTGGCTTTCGCATTCTTTTACCTGGCCGTCTACACGGGCCTGCTGGGGGATATTCCTTCCCGCGGTGAACTGAAAGCCATGCAAAACAATACCGCATCCGAGGTATACTCCTCCGACAACGTGCTGCTGGGCCGCTATTACATCCAGGATCGCACCAACATCCGTTACGACGAGATCGCGCCGGCTGCCATCGATGCCCTCATTGCCACCGAGGACGCCCGCTTTTATGAGCACAGCGGCGTGGATGCGCGTAGCGTGTTGCGGGTATTTATCAAAACCCTGCTGCTGCAGCAGGAGAGCTCTGGGGGCGGCAGCACCCTCAGCCAGCAGCTGGCCAAAAACCTTTACCCAAGAAAAAACAAGGGACTGCTTGCCATGCCGGTGAACAAGTTGCGTGAGATCATCATTGCCCGCAAACTCGAAAGCATCTATTCCAAACAGGAATTGCTGGAGTTATACCTGAACACCGTGCCGATGGGCGGCAACCTGTATGGCATCGAGCGGGCTTCGCGGCGCTTTTTCAATACCACCGCTGACTCTCTCCGCACTGAGGAGGCAGCTGTGTTGATCGGAATGCTCAAAGCCACCACCACCTACAACCCGCGGCTAAACCCGGAGCGCTCCGAGCAGCGGCGCAATGTGGTGCTCGGCCAGATGGCCAAATACCAGTACATCTCGCAACAGCAGGCAGACTCCCTGAAGCAAAGGCCGCTGAAACTCAGGTATCGGTACATCACCCACAACGATGGCATAGCCCCCTACTTCCGGGAGCAGCTGCGCCTCGAGCTGGTGACCTGGGCTGCCAGACAACGTAAGAAAAACGGCGCCCCATACAATCTCTACACCGACGGACTGAAGATCTACACCACAATAGACTCCCGGATGCAGTCACATGCAGAACGTGCCGTCAATCGCCGGATGGCACTGCTCCAGAAACAGTTTGACGCGCATTGGAAAGGCCGCAGCCCCTGGGGCGGGGACGCCACTGTGCTGCAGGAGGCTATGCTCCGGTCTGACCGCTACAAAAAGCTCAAAGCAGCCGGCGTTTCAGACGCAGAAGCTGTTGCTGCCTTCCGGGAAGCCGTGCCGATGAATGTGTTCAACTGGAGCGGCAACACCACCCGGACCATGACACCAATGGATTCGCTGGCCTATTACCAGCGCTTCCTCAATACGGGGCTGCTGGCCATAGAACCTGCTACGGGCTTTGTGCGTGCCTGGGTGGGCGGTATCAATCACCATGTATTCAAATATGACCATGTGCGCTCAAGGCGACAAGTGGGCTCTACCTTCAAGCCCATCGTGTATGCCGCCGCCCTGGAACAAGGTATAGCGCCCTGCAGCTATTTTGCCAATGAACGCATGACGTATCCGCAGTATGAAGACTGGTCGCCGCGCAATGCCAATGAGCAGTACGGGGGCGAATACTCCATGCGGGGTGCGCTGGCAAATTCGGTGAACACGATCTCGGCACAACTCATCCTGCAGGCCGGTGTTGACCAGACGATAGCGCTGGCAAAGCGGGTAGGTATACAGCATGACTTGCCCCGTGTACCGTCGCTGGCACTAGGCACCGCCGATCTTTCGCTCTATGAGATGGTCAGTGCCTATGCCACTTTTGCAAACGGCGGATACAAGGCTGAACCGGTCTATGTGACCCGGATCTTGGACCGAAACAATACTGTGCTCCGTCAGCACCACGCCGGCAGCGCTTCCCGCAGGGTTTTATCCAGGGAAAATGCTGCGATCATGCTGCACCTCATGCAGGGCGTGGTGGAAGAAGGCAGTGCTGCCAAGTTGCGCTCGGAGTATGGTCTGAAAATAGACATTGCCGGCAAGACGGGCACCTCCCAGGAACATGCCGACGGCTGGTTCATTGGCATTACCCCGGACCTTGTGACGGGCGTGTGGGTCGGTGCCGAGAGCCCCAAAGTACGTTTCCGGACCCTGACCGAAGGCCAGGGATCCCGCACCGCTTTGCCGGTATGGGGGGAGTTCATGCGGCGGGTGACCCAGGACAAAACTTATGCGGACTTGCGCAACAGCCGCTTCCAGCCACTGCCCCCCCGGCTACTGGAGCGCCTCAATTGCGAATCGTTCCGGGAAGAACCGCCCCAGCCGGATAACTTCTTTGACCGCCTGTTCCATAACGTGACCAAAACCTACGATGACTGGAAGAACCAGAGCAAAAGTGGCCGGACTAAAAAAGAAAGGGAACTGGACAAGAAGCTGGAGAAGCGTGAAAGAAAACGGCAGGAGAAAATCCGGGAACGGGAGAAAAGGAATCGTTGGGAGTAAGCAAACCGGATCTGGTGCAGAAACCTGCTAAACCTGCTGCTCTGCTAAAACAGGCAGAAGAAAAACTTTTGGGCTTCTTACAACGCTACTCCTCCAGAACGCATACGTTCAGCGTACAACAGAATTGCTACAGAATCCGTCCTTATATTTCGCCCTTATACCTGAAGATGAAAGTGCTGATAATTGAAGACGAGCAGGCCTTGAATGCTTCTATCGTTTCGTACCTGCAACAAGGCGGCTATACCTGCGACGCTGCCACCAGCTACCGGGAGGCGCAGCTAAAAGTGGCCAACCACAGCTATGCCTGCGTGTTGGTAGATCTCACGCTGCCGGGAGGTAGCGGCCTGGAGATCGTGCGGCTGCTGAAAGAGAACAATCCCGAAACAGGCATCATCATCATCTCGGCCCGCAACGCGGTGGATGATAAAATAACCGGGCTCGAACTCGGGGCAGACGATTACCTCACCAAACCTTTCCATCTTTCAGAACTGAATGCGCGGGTAAAGTCCGTGCTCCGGAGGCGTAATTTCAACGGGCAGAAGGTGCTGCAGGCAGGATCGCTGGAAGTGTTCCCCGAATCGGCAGAGGCGTCTGTTGAAGGCCGCAAACTCACGCTCACCAAAAAAGAGTACGATCTGCTGCTCTACTTCATGTCCAACAAAAACAGGGTGCTCACCAAAGATTCCATCGCCGAGCACCTGTGGGGCGATCACATTGAGGGGCTGGATTCGCTCGACTTTGTGTACACCCATATCAAGAACCTGCGCCGCAAGCTGGCAGAAGCAGGAGGCGAAGATCCGATCCAGACCGTGTACGGGATGGGCTATAAGTTCAGCGCCTGATGCGGATACTGACCAAAACCAGTCTCTACTACCTGCTGGTATCTGCCTTTGTGTTCCTGGTGGGTGGGCTCAGCTACTACAAGATCATGCAGGTTGAGATCTACGATGAAGTGGATGACCAGCTCTTTACCGACAAGGAAAATATCCTGGAATACATCCGCCACAACAACGAGCTGCCCAGCGTGACCTCCGGTATCTCGGAAGCCATCCTGGTGAAAGAAGCCGTCAACTCCTCTCCTGCCCTGGAGGCCCTTTCGGATACCCTGATATTCAGCGCCTACGACGAAGAATATGTGCCCTTCCGCAGGCTGACCTTTGTCGCTTATCAGGACGAAAAGCCCTACCAGTATACCATCCTCAAATCGCTGATGGACTTTGATGACCTCTTTGAGAGCACCATGCTGGCCATGGCCTGGATCTTCGTGCTGCTGCTGGTCGGTCTGGTGGCTGTAAACTACATGATCAACAAATATACCTGGCGAAACTTCTACGACACCCTCAGCCGGGTAAAACGCTACAGTCTCTCCCAGCAACAACCGCTTGCGTTGAGCAGAACGGAAACAAAAGAATTTCAGGAACTGAACGAGGTACTTCGGGCCATGACCGACAAGATACACAGCGATTACCTTAACCTGAAAGAATTCACGGAGAACGCCTCGCACGAGATCCAGACCCCACTCGCCATTGTGAACAGCAAGCTGGAGCTTTTCATGCAATCCGATAACCTGACGCCGCAGCAGGCCAACATGCTGGCAGAGATGCATACCTCCGTTAACCGGCTTGCCCGGCTCAACAAATCCCTCATCCTGCTCACCCGCATCGAAAACCGGGAGTTCCAGGAACATGAATCTCTCCCGCTGCATGCACTGGTCAGCGAGCAACTGGAACAGCTGCAGGAAATGGTGGACATGCACGAACTGACACTCGAAACCACCTCCCTGGAACCTACTTTCTTATCCATGAACCGGGGCCTGGCGGAAGTACTGCTCTCCAACATCCTGCTGAACGCCATCCGGCATAATTACAAGGGAGGCAGCATACAGGTGAGCCTGACCGCGCAGCAACTATGCGTCCGGAATAGCGGCAAGGAGCTGCAGGGACCACCCGAAGAACTGTTCCGGCGCTTCATGAGCAGCCACGAAACCTCCGGATCATTAGGTATAGGACTGGCTTTGGTCAGCAGGATCTGCACGCTCTACCAGCTCCATCCTTCCTACAGTTATGCTGCCGGCAGGCACAGCCTCTGCATAAAATTTTAAAAAAATTTCCTCAAAACCCCATTTCTACAGATTCCCTTCAGAATCGGTTAGTATACTCCTGTAAGACCAAATCGAAAAGAAAATGAAAAAGACCTCTATATGGGCGTTTGCACTGGCAGCCCTGCTGGCCGGAAGCGCCTGTGACAACACCTGGACAGAAACGAAAGTGCCGGAAGCCGTTAAAGTAAAATTTGGAGAGCTATACCCTACCATCAAGCAGGTAGATTGGGATAAAGAAGCGGACCTGTATGAAGCCGAATTTCACATAAGCGGCCGGGAGCGGGTTGCCTTGTTCGATGAAAGTGGCAGCCTGGTGAGCCATGTCGAAGAGATAGAAGAACGCTACCTGCCGGCCCCCGTGCTCGCTCAGCTGCAGCAGGAGTATACGGATTACAAGGTGGATGAAGTCCACCGGATCAGGGAGAAAGGCCGCACCAGTTTCCGGGTAGAACTGGAAGATAAACTGAAGGAAGTGCACCTTTATTTCGATACCACGGGCACGCTACTCAACAAACAGGAAGCATCCGTGACCTCAGATCAGACAAAAGCAACAGCTTCCCTGCTGCCCGTTGCGGGTGACGGCGCACCGGTAGCCAACAGCCTGGGCACCCCGGCAGCCCGGTGGGAACTGCCAGCCGAACTCAATGAAGTATCCGGCATCGTGATGCTGGCAGATGGGAAGCTGGCCTGCGTGCAGGACGAAAAGGGGATCATCTTTGTGTATGACCTGGAGCAGGAAAAAGTAGTGCAGCAGATACCCTTTGCCGGTCCCGGCGACTACGAAGGGATAGCGGTTGCCGGTACTACAGCGTATGTACTGCGGAGCGATGGCACGCTTCTGGAGATGCCCGATTTCAGAAATGGCAAACCCGCTACCCAGGAGCACCGCGCCTCCTTGCCAGCCAGCATCGATATGGAAGGACTGACGTACGATGCCGCTAACAACCGGCTCCTGCTGGCATCCAAAGGGCATGATACCAAACTGGGGAACTTCAAAGGCCTGTATGCTTTCTCTTTAGAAGATAAAAAACTGCAGACCACGCCCGTTGTCAAAATAGCGCTGGCCCAGGAGCAACTTGGCAAATCAGGTAAAAAACAAAAGTCAAAATATGATGTATTGCAGCCTTCGTCCCTGGAGATACACCCGAAAACAGGCGAGCTTTACCTGGCAGACGCAGCCAACCACCGCCTGCTGATCATAGATGAGCAAGGGAATATCAAAAAGACAGCCACTCTGGATAAGGAGC
Organism: Pontibacter sp. HJ8; assembly: GCF_054824225.1. NCBI lineage: Bacteria > Pseudomonadati > Bacteroidota > Cytophagia > Cytophagales > Hymenobacteraceae > Pontibacter > Pontibacter sp. HJ8. The sequence goes on along the minus strand of NZ_JSYF01000146.1, from coordinate 4,316 downwards.
TGTTGCGCCAGCCGGAGGGAATTGCCTTTGGCCCCGACGGGGAGATGTTCATAGCAAGCGAGGGGGGCAAAAAAGGAACCGGCCTTATCGTGAAATACGCAACCGGAATGTAAGTACAAGGTAAACCAAGTAAGAAAGCCTGAGACGGATGATACTGTCTCAGGCTTTCTTACTTATCCTGGCTACGGAATCCGTTATTCTTGTTCTAGGAAAGAATTCTTCCAAAGAAGGTATAGCTTGCCTGAGTCAATCCACCCAGCTTACGGGATCCGGTATACGATGGCCAGGCCTCCTGCCGATCCGCTGTAGAAGGGCATTACTGCCAGCTGCTGCTTTTGATCATAGCTCTTCGCAATCAAGCGCTGAATGGACGGGTATACCTCGTAGACCACTTCAGCAGACACTATACCCAGCGCTGCTCCGGCCAATACATCCGACAACCAATGCTTGTCATTGAGGATGCGCATGGCACCGGTAGCCGTAGCAAAGGTATAACCTGCCACACTGTACCAGGCACTGCGCGATCCGTACTCCTTGTGAAAGAACGTGGCATAGGCGAAAGCAGTGCTGGTATGGCCGGAGGGATACGCATCGTTGTTGGAGCCATCCGGCCGGTTGACATGGATGACACTCTTGAGGTTATTGGCAAGCGTCTTGTTCAGAAAGTGGGTCATGCTGAGCAGAAAAGCCTGTTCGACAAAGTGGTGTTCCCCTTTCACCCCGGCAATGTTGAGCCCGACCGTCAGCGCGACCGGCCCATAATAAGCATAATCATCCAGCCGGGTATCAAAATCCTGGTAGTGGCGCTGCACTACCCTGCGGAGGCCTCTGCTCCCTTCAAACAGGCCCTCATCGTCCATGTGGGTCACGCTCAGCCCGATCAGCACACTCGGTACGATCACTTTGCGGACGAGCGGCGGCAGCCTTTCTCTCTCTTCTGTGCTCTGAAGGGTCGTATCGGCCGGTTCTTGATCCAAAACGGAATCCGGTAAGTTGGGCGGTGGAATGGTAAGCTGTCCGGACCAGGCAGGAAAAGTGCTTAACATCAGGAGCAACAAGAGTAAGTGTTTGTTCATAGCACGATGTTTAAAAGCACTATTTAACTTACGATTCTGAAGTTTTTCTGTAGTTTAGATATGCTTGAATTTGATGCGCGTTATTTATATTCCTATATAGCCCAATAAAACAAAAAGCCTTCCCACGGGTTGTGAAAAGGCTTTTCAGGGAAGTTATTCCGATTGAACTATCTACGAAACTTTCGCCGCCGTCAGCTGCTGTTCTTCCAGTTCAATCAGGTCCTGTAGCAAGTCCAGGGTGATTTTTCCTGGCTTTCCGCTGCCGATCCGCGTGTCGTCTACCTGCACGATCGGAAGTATGCGCTTGGTGGTGCTTGTCAGGAAGGCTTCCTTTGCCTGTGCCACCTCTTCCAGCGTGATATCGGCCTGCTCTACCCGGTATTTTCTGCCGGCCAGTTCCAGTACATTTTTCCGGGTGATGCCCGCCAGAATGTTGTTGGCAGGCGTTACGACCGTATCATCCTGCCGCACCAGGAAGAAATTGCAACGCGGAAATTCCGACACGATCCCCTGCTTGTAGTACAACACCTCTTCTGCGCCCTTGGCTTTGATCTTGCTGATCAGCCGGATGCCCATCAGGTAATTGATCGATTTGACAGAAGGCAATTCCCGGACATACTCATGCGTGATGATCCGGATTCCCTGTTCGACTTTTGCCTGGCTGGGCAGGGCGAGCGGGTGCTGGGTGATGAGCAGGTTGGGGTTGAGAGGCGTAAAGCCATCTTCCGAATAGCCCCCGGTCAGAATGATTTTCATGCCGGCGAGAGCCAGTGCATTCCGCTCTGTCAGTTCCCGGATCACGGCTTTCATTTCGTCGCGTGAGAGCGGCACCTGCAGCTCCAATAGCCGGGCGGAATTATACAACCGGTCCAGGTAGTCTTCCAGGAAGAGCGGCTGCCCCTGCTGCACTTTGACAAAATCGAACACGCCAAAGCCGCGCTGTATGGCCAGGTCGCTGATGTGCAGGCAGGCCTCGTCCAGGGGGACGATCCGGCCGAGGTTGTAGGCGAAAAGATTAGCGTTTGATTGCATTGTATTTCTTCATGATCTTGATGACATCGTTGACAGGCAGGGCTTCCGTTACATGCTTTTCGTTCCCTTCCAGGGTTTCGGCCTTGAACAGTGAATTGATGATGGCTTCTTCCGTAGCTTCGATGGTAGCCATAAAGAGCGGGGACAGTTCATCGTTCCGCAGCAGTGTAACAGTCTGTGTTTTTTTCTTTGGAGGTATAGGGCACCCGCAGGCCTTCATGGGTAGAGAAGGCGATCACATAATCCCCGCTGCCATTGGATGCGATACCGCCTGTTTTAGCCAGCCCCAGCATGGCTCTTTTGGCGATGCGCTCCAGGTTGCGGGCATCCAGGGGTGCATCGGTAGCCACCACGATCATGCAGGAGCCGTCAGCGCTTTCCAATAGCTGTTTGCTGTAGGAGAATTGTTTCAGCTCCTCACCCACCGGAACGCCGTCTACCTGCAGCACGCCGCCGAAATTAGTCTGCACCAGTACCCCGACCGTATAGCCGCCGAGATCCTGGGGCAGCTGACGCGACGAAGTGCCTATACCTCCTTTAAAGCCAAAACAAACCGTGCCGGTACCTGCTCCTACGTTGCCTTCTGCCACCGCACCGGCTGTGGCATTCCGGATGGCTTCCGTTACATGGGCGGTGCTCACATGCCTGCCCCGTATATCATTGAGGTAACCGTCGTTTGTTTCGCCTACCAGCGCATTGACCGACTGCACCTGTTCGTTGCCGGGCTGCTGCAAGGTATAGTCGACCACGGCATTCAGGGCCGTGCCTACCCCTAAGGTATTGGTCAGGACAATGGGCGTCTCCAGGTTGCCCAGTTCCTGTACCTGCGTGCTGCCTGCCAGTTTGCCGAAGCCATTGCCCACGTAGACCGCCGCCGGTACTTTCGCCTGAAACAGATTGCCGTTATGCGGTACGATCACGGTTACTCCGGTCCGGATGTGCTTTTCCCGGATCAGTGTCGTATGCCCTACCCTTACACCGGACACATCGGTAATGGCATTGTGGGCGCCCGGCTGCAGCACCCCGATCCGGATACCGTATTCCCGGGCCCTTTTGCGCTCCTGCCCCGATACCTCCATCATAATTGTCATCATGAGTAAGCCAATACAAATTATCTTCATAATCAATATGAATACAGGTGGATCAATTTAAGCGTCCTAAAAGCTGGTGTGGGCCATGAAGCTCTGTACTTTCTGCTTCCTGATGCCGTCGGCCAAAAGATTTTAGTTTTGGGTAACACAATTAAGCAAAAAAGACTTTGTTTTGCAGCATCTTAACTACCATTACTTTATAGCAATGAAAAAATTAGTATGTATCCTGCTATTTATCCCTCTGTTTGTAGGGCAGGTTTTTGCCTGGGGGCAAAATGGCCACCGGGCCGTGGGACTGATAGCAGAGCAACACCTGAGCAAGAAAGCGAAGAAAAAAATCAGGAAGGTGCTGCAGGATAATTCCCTGGCGGAGGTTTCGGTATGGATGGATGATATCAAATCGGACACGGCGTACAACCACACACATGACTGGCATTGGGTAACCATACCGGCAGGTATGAAATACGATCAGACGGAGAAGAACCCGCACGGTGACATCATCATGAAGATCGAGGAGCTCGTAAAAGCGCTGCAGGCAAATAACCTGACGGAAAAGCAGCACCAGGAATACCTCAAGTACCTCGTGCACCTGGTAGGCGACCTGCACCAGCCCCTGCACGTGGGCAAAGAGGGTGACTCGGGCGGCAACGCGGTCAAAGTGCAGTGGTTCGGACAGCCTTCCAACCTGCACCGTGTCTGGGACAGCGACATGATCGAGAGCAAGGACCTGAGCTTTACCGAACTGGCCCTTTTTGTGGGCAACCCGGACAAAGACCAGGTAAAGCAGTTGCAGTCCACCACAGTGCGTGACTGGGCGTATGAGTCGGTAGGATATCGCCAGCAGGTATACAACATTCCCCTGGACGGAAAGCTGGGTTACCGCTACAACTATGACAACTTCAGCACGGTAGAGCAGCGCATCCTGCAGGCAGGTATCCGACTGGCCGGAATCCTGAACCAGATCTACGGTTAAGCCTTCTTTCGATCACGAAAAAAACGTGCCCGGCAGCCCCCTTTCCTGAAAGCTGCCGGGCACGTTTTTCTCCCTTTAAACGCAAATAAAGCGGGATTTATACCCCTTTCAGAAAATGCTTCCGGTTCAGGAACAACGGCTTAT